>JAATGA010000208.1 GCA_015654855.1 Rhodobacterales bacterium | reverse complement strand
GGAGGTGTTCGGCAACCTCGACGCCGGCATCCGCAACGAGCGCATGGCGGAATCGATCAGGACCATACTTCAGATCTGGTCGCAAGAGCCGCCCTATGACATTCCGGGCAAGCACTGGCCGATCAAGCTGACGGAAAACATCGTGCCGGAACTGGGCATCGGCTATATGGCCAAGCCCTATCAGTTGCCGCATCCGCCGATTGCCCTGTCGTCGATGTCGCCCGACAGCGGCTCGGTCAGCTATGCGGCGAAACAGGGCTGGACTCCGATCACCGCCAATTTCGCCCCGGAAAGCACCGTGATCAGCCACTGGAAGCGTTACGTCCAAGGCTGCGAGGCGGCGGGCCGCCTGGCCACCGGCAAGGACTGGTCGGTCGCGCGCAACGTGCTGATCGCCGAAAGCGACGCCCAGGCCGAGGACTGGCTGCTCGATCCGAAAGGCTCGAACTACTACTACTTCAACTACCTGTGGGAGGTGCTGAAACGCGCCGACTACACGGCGGTGATGAAGCCCTTGGACATGCGCAACGAGGATGTGACGGTCGAGGCGCTGATCAAGGCGGCGGTGCTTTACGGCACCTCGAAAACCGTGACCGAGAAGATCCTCAGCCTGCGCGAACGTTCGGGTCCGTTCGGGACGCTGCTGATGTCCTCGATGGACGGGTCGGGCGAAAACCGCGACCGCGAATGGGTGACGATGCGACGGCTGGCCGAGGAAGTGGCGCCCGCCGTGCGCCGCGCGGCCTGACCGCGACGGGGCGGCCCTGCCGGGGCCGCCCGATTTCATGGGAGGATGGAATGGATCAGAAGGAAATCCGGGCGACCGGGGTAAAACTGTCACGCCTTGGTCTGGGCACCGTGCCGCTGGCGGGGCTTGGCGTCCCGGCGGTGGATTACGCCACTTTCGAGGCGGTTGTTCTTGCGGCCTATAACGCCGGCATCCGCTATTTCGATACTGCACCGATGTATGGCATGGGCCGGGCCGAGCATTTTCTGGGCCATGCGCTGCGCACCCATGACCTGATCGGCAAGGTCACCATTTCGACCAAGGTCGGCCGTCTGCTGAAACCCGCCTCGAAGGTCAGGGCGGGCGAGGGGCTGTTCGGCATTACCTGGGACGGCGCTTTGCCCTTCGTCGAGCAATACGACTACAGTTATGACGGCATCATGCGGTCCTTCGAGGACAGCCAGCAACGCTGGGGTGTCGAGAAATTCGATATTCTGAACGTCCACGACATCGGCAGGCTGACCCATGGCGATCAGGCGGATCTTTACTGGGGCCAACTGCGCGACGGCGGCTACCGGGCGCTGGACGAGCTGCGCTCTTCCGGCTCGGTGCGGGCCATCGGCATCGGCGTGAACGAGATGGAGGCGATCGAACAGATGGCCGCCGATTTCGATCTGGACAGCTGCCTGCTGGCCGGGCGCTATTCGCTGCTGAACCAGGGGCCGCTGGACAGCTTTTTCCCGGCAATGCAGAGGCGCGGAATCGCGGTGATCGCGGCGGGCGTTTTCAACTCGGGCATCCTTGGCGGCGGATCGAAAGGTCAGACGCGGATCTTCGACTATATGGCCGCCCCGCCCGAGATCATTGCAAAAGTCGAAAAGCTCGAAGCTGTCTGCGGCCGCTATGGCGTGGCCCTGCCCGAGGTGGCGATCCAGTTCGTCTCGGCCCATCCGGCGGTCGCCTGCATCCTGCAAGGCTGCAAGAACACCGCCGAGGTGGCGCAGAACACTGCCGCTTTGACCCGCCCGATCCCCGCCGCCCTTTGGCAGGAACTGCGGGCCGAAGGACTGCTGCCCGACAATGCTCCGGTCCCGCATGGGGCCTGACGCCGGGTTGCGGGACCATTTGGCAGCGGCACGGACCGCTCTCCTGTGCCGGTGGTCGGGGGCGCATTGTGGAGGATGCGCCCCGATGTCGCGACCGGAGGGCCGGAGCGACGGGACCGTGTGATCCGGTACCGGACCACACGGTCCACAGATACCGACAACAAGACGTTTCAAGGGAGGAACACATGAAACGATTGCTGACTGCCGCCGCCATGGCGGGCTTCATCTTGGCAAGCCCGCTCCATGCGCAAGAGAAATACCGTGTTGCCGTCATGCCCTTTGGCCTGCCCGAATACATGTCGGCCTGGACGAAAGAGATGGAACAGCATCCTGCCGTGGTCGACGGCACAGTCGAGATGACCATCCTTGACGGTCGCTTCGACGCGGTGGTGCAAAGCAACCAGATGGACACGGTGGTCACCCAGAAATTCGATGCGGTGATCTTTGCCCCCATCGACTTCGACGCTGCCGCCGCCCCGGTCGAGCGTGCCGCCGCCGCCGGGATCCCGGTCATCACCTCGGTCACCGGGGCTGCGGGTGACAAGTTCTTCGCCCATATCGCCACCAATGACGTGGAAGGCGGCCGGATGATCACCGAAGAACTGGCAGCCCGTTTGGGAGATACCGGCAACATTGTGATCATCGAAGGACCTATCGGCAACTCTCCCCAGCTTCTGCGCCGCCAGGGCATCGACGACGCGCTGGCGAACCATTCCGGGATCAAGCTCCTTGCCTCGAAATCCGCGAACTGGTCGCGGGCCGAAGGGCTGGCGGTGATGGAGAACTGGCTCTCGCTTTATGGCGATGCGATCACCGGTGTCATTGCCGAGAACGACGAAATGGCGCTTGGCGCGATGGAGGCCATCCGGGCCAAGGGGCTGGACTTCGAGAAGGTCAAGGTGGTGTCGATCGACGGTATCCCTGACGCCCTGAGGGCGGTCGCGGAAAGCAACCTCTACACCCTTTACAAGTCGGCCCATTTTGAAGGCCAGGGCGCGATGGATCTCGCGCTGCGCGCCATCGTCGGCGAAAGCTATCAGCCGCAATCCGACATCTGGACCACGATGGATTGGGCGGGTGGTTCCGCACATCGCTATGATGTGCCGTGGTTCCCGGTGAACCGCGACACCGTGGCAAGTTTCAAATAAGCCTGCCGCCAGGCCGGCTTGAATCGGGGATGGGACAATGCCCCGCAGCCCGGGATGCGTTGTCAAAAGGGGTTCACAGGGCGGGCCGATCGTAAGCCAAGCTGGTATCTGCGATCGGGACCAGCTTGGCGCGAAACCCGATGTCGGGTGAGGAATGGGCGTTCTTTGGGATGTTTGTCCGCGCCCCAAACCGGTGCAAACCCGAAAACCGCCGTCTTGTTCCGAATGGCCCGGACGGGATCGCCTTGGCGTCACCTGCCCGAGCCGTTCGGGAAGCGGGCGCAAAAGGGCGACTCCGCGACAGGGTTTTGACAGTGGCTTCACGACCAAGATCCACCTCCGCATCAGCGGTGCGGGCCTGCCCATGCGGTCGGAAATCACGCCCGGCCAGACATCGGATTATCCGGGGTTCGATCTGGTCATGGCCGACGACTTGCCGGAGTCCCGCTCGCGGATCGTGGCTATGACTCCGACAATGTTCGCGAAACCATGGAGGCGCGCGACGTGGCGCCGGCGATCCCCATGCTGAAATCCCGCAAGCCGCGCGTCGCGGTGGATCGCGGGCTCCGTCGGCTGCGCAACCTTGTCGGGCGGCGCTTCAACAGGCTCGGGAACACCCAACGTGTCGCCACCCGTTGCGACAAGATCGCCGGGAGTTCCCTGGTCGCCCTCGACACCGCCTCGATCCGGCTCCGCACCTGTCAACATGACCTGGAGCGGTCAATGCAATTTTCTCGTGCTCATCTAACGACAAGTATCGCCCTGAAGTCAGGGCAGGGTTGACGGATCGTGGGCTGTGCATGCACTGGCAAGAAGCGTTCCTCGATCGGGCGCCAGGCATCCCGGACAAAAGATCTGTAAAATCATACGTTAGAGGGTTATTGTCCGTCCCGACCAACATTCTGGATTGCTGGAATATGAAGCTCGACGGTGCCGGCCCGCTTTTCAAGCAATTTCAGCGGCTTGTTGTTCAACAAATCGCCGATGGCGACTATCGCCCGGGGGAGCGTCTTCCTTCGGAGGCCGAGTTCATGAAGCGCTATGGCCTGTCACGGCAAACCATAAGCAAAGCGCTTTCCGAATTGGCCGAACGTGGGATGCTGGAGCGCAACAAGCGAGCGGGAACCTCGGTTGCGATGGGGTATCGTCCGGCTGCACCGACGCGCAACGAAATCCTGACGGAACTGATAGATCATGGCGCGCTTTACGAATACCGCATCCTTGCGCTGCAAGAGCATCGCAATGGCGAGGGGCAGATCCGCTGGGCCGAAGTGCCGCTTGGCACGCGATTTTTGCAGGTAGAACTGCTGCACCTGCTGAACAACTCGCCCGCCCAGCACGAGCGCCGCTTCGTCAATCTGGACCTTGTGCCCATCGCGCGGGGGCAGTCCTTTACCGACGAGCCGCCCGCGCAATGGCTGCTTGCGAATGCACCGTGGAGCTGGGTTCAGCGGCGGATCCGGGCCGTGAATGCGCAGGGCGATCTGGCGCGGCTGTTGGCTGTGCCGGAGGGCGCGGCCTGTGTCGTGTTGGAGCGGCGGATGTTCCGGGACGAGGGGCTTCTGGGTTTGGCCTATCTGACCCACCCGGGTGATCGCTTCGTGCTTAGCGGGGATGTGGGCCTCGTGCCCGCCGGACTCACGGCGCGCCCGAAGGCCGAAGGGCCTTCGGGCTAGGTCATGTTGACAAATGGCGGAGCCATAGCCTGATGCAGGCGATATCGACGAAACCGAGGAAGCTGTCTGCGGTCTTGTCATAGCGTGTGGCAAGCCGACGGCTGTTCTTGAGCTT
>JAATGA010000098.1 GCA_015654855.1 Rhodobacterales bacterium | reverse complement strand
GATGACGATCGCGGTCAGCACCAGCGCCTGGGGCACCGGATCGGCATATTGCGCGGGGTCAATCTCACCGGCCCTGGTCAGGATGGGTGCCGCCCCGATGCGCAGCCCCCCCATCGAGAAGATGAACAGGTTGACCCCGTAAGACAGCAGGCACAGCCCGACAATCACCTGGAACGTACGCGGCCGCAGGATCAGCCAGATGCCGGACCCCGCAAGGATCGCAATTGCCAGCGACAGAACGATTTCCATCAGCGATCCTCCTTTCCCTTTGCGGCGTCATCGCCTGGTTCACCTTCGTCCGCCGGTGCATCCGCCGGACCCTTCCGGTCCGACATGAAATACCCGGGCGACGCCTCTCCGCCCGCATCCGCCGATGCCTCTTCCGCAATCTGCCGGCGCAGGCTGTCGGTCAGGGCCGAGGCGGGCACTTCAGGGACATCGGGCACACCCGGCTCCGGGGCCGCAGTCTCGGGCAGACGCCCGGGCGCCGAGGCCATAACGCTCAGGGAGGCAGGCGCGGACACCGGACTTCCGGGTTCCTGCGCCGCGCCACGGGGATCCGTTTCGTCACGCGCATCCTCGCTGGCCCGCTGGCGGCCGGAGCGCAGCGACTGGTGCGCGAGCGCGATCAGGATCAGCACCGTTGACCCGACGACCAGGGAGAAGACGCCCAGATCATACAAAAGCGCCGTCGCCATCGGCACTTTGCCGATCAGCGGAATTTCGACATAGCGCGCATACTGGGTCAGGAACGGATAGCCGAACAGCCATGCCCCCACACCGGTGCCCGCCGCCATCAGCAGGCCAAAACCCATCCAGCGCACCGGCAGGATAACGATCCGCTCTTCGATCCAGCGCACATTCGTGGCGATGTATTGCAGCAGGAAGCCGATCGCGAGCGCGACACCTGCGGCGAACCCGCCCCCTGGCAGATCATGCCCGCGGAAGAACAGATAGGCCGACAGAAGCATGACCACCGGATACATCCACTGCATCACCACCGAGGGCACAAACAGATAGTCGCGGATCGTATCACCGGCCACACGGCCGTCGCGGGCATCATCGTCTTCGTTCTGAAGCCGCTGCTGCTCGGGCAGGCCGGTGCTTTCCTGCGCGGGGCGGAAGCGGCGCAGCAGCGCGTAGACGGTCAGCGCGACGATGCCCAGCACCGTAATCTCGCCAAAGGTATCGAAGCCCCGGAAGTCCACGAGGATAACGTTCACTACATTCGTGCCGCCGCCCCTGGAATAGGCGTTGCGCAGGAACCAGTCGGCAACCGGCAGACTGCGCCCGGCGGTCATCACCGAATAGGCAATAAGCCCAAGCCCCGCCCCGCAGGCAGAGGCGAGCAGAAAGTCACGCCAGCGGCGCACGCGCGCCCGCAGCGCGACATCTTCGTCCAGCAGCGCGCGTCTGCGCGGCAGCCAGCGCATGCCCAGCAGCAAAAGCACCGTGGTCACCACCTCGACCAGCAGTTGTGTCACCGCAAGATCCGGCGCCGACAGCCACACGAAGGTGACACATGTCACCAGTCCCGCGCCGCCCAGCAGGATCAGCGCAGCAAAACGGTGGTATTTCGCCTGCCAGGCGGCTGCGACCGCACAGCCGGCGCCCACCATCCACAGAAATGCGAAAGCCGGGTCCAGCGGGGTGACGCTGCTGCCCGAGAAGAAATCCACCTCGCGGAACAGCGCGAAGCCTGCGACCAGGAAGGCGATCAGCACCATGGCACGCAACTGACTTTGCAGCCGCTCCGTTCCCAGCCAGCGCTGCGCGACGCGGGCCCATTTCCAGGTGAGGGTGACAAGGATCCGCTCAAATATCTTCTGGCCTTTGAGGCGCCAGATCAGGGGCGGCCCGTCCGGGCCTGCCGCGATCCGGCGGGCAAAGGTGAAATACAGCAGTATCCCCGCCACCAGCGCCAGCAAGCTCATCTGCAGCGGCAGGTTGAAGCCGTGCCAGAGACTGAGGCTGTATTCAGGCGTCTCATCCCCCAGGACAGAGGTCACGGCGCTGAGGAGGTAGGGGCCGATGGTTGCCGCAGGAAAAATCCCGACGGCCAGGCACAGCACGACCAGCAGAGCCACAGGCAGCCGCATCCAGATCACCGGCTCATGCGGCGCTTTGGGCAGATCGGTGGCAACGGGGCCAAAGAAGACCGTGTGAATGAACCGCACCGAATAGGCGACCGAAAAGACGCTGGCG
>JAATGA010000121.1 GCA_015654855.1 Rhodobacterales bacterium | reverse complement strand
GGTCGCGCCCTCGGCCAGCAGGGTCAGGTGCGACCAGCCGTGGCCCGCGGCTATGCCATGCGCCAGCGGCAGGCCATCGGGGCGGGCGCGGGCCTCGCCCTCGGTCTCGAAGCTGACGATCAGGGTCGGGCCGGCATCGACGAACAGCGCATGATGGCGCGTGCCGAGGGCCACGAAATCGCCATCCCCCTCTCCCACGCGGGCGAGGTGGGCGAGCCATCCGGCGCGGTCGCCGGCGGCTGAGGTGACTTCGGTCTCGGTCATGCGGGCCTGTTCCCCGTGGCATGGAGCGGCTGCGCTCTGGCGGCGCGGCTTTGGGCGGCATTCTGGGGGCAAGCCGATGCGGGGGCAAGCGCAGGACGCTGAACAGTCGGAAGCGGTTGTTTCCGTCGGGGCGACGGTGGCGCGTAGGCGCCTGGCCGCTATCGCATATCGGCGCGGAATCGCCGGTTGATATGGCATATCGGCGCCGGATCATGCGCTCCTGCTGGCGCGGAGCCGGGAAGAGCCTGATGATCCGCACGGGAATGTGCGGCCCGGGGCGTCGCCCCGCGCACCGGGTGCTGCCACGGAGGAGTGTCGATGAAATCCATCCTGACCACGACGACCGCGCTGTCGGTCGCGCTGGCGACGGTTCACCCCCTGCCGCTTGTCGCGCAGGAGGTCGAGGGCTGCGTCGCGGGCATCGGCGCCGGCTGTGGCACGGATCCGGCCGCCGACGCTGCGCGCCGTGCCGCCGATGCTGCGGCAGAGGCCGCGCAACGCGCCGCCGAAGAACAGGCTGCCCGCGCCGCGGCTGCGGCGGAAGCCGCGCAACGGGCGGCCGCGGAAGAGGTGGCCAGGGCCACAGCCGAAGCGCAGGCTGAGGCCGAGGCACAAGTGCGAGCCGAGTCGCAGGCGCAGGCCGAGGCGCAAGCGGCCGCCCGCAAGCAGGCCGAAGAGGCCGCCTCCGTGGCACCTGCACCGGTTTCGGAGCCGGTGCCCGAAGCTCCGGCGCTGACCGAATCCGCACCGGAGCCGCCCGCCGGGGATCAGATCCCTCTCTCCGGCGAGGCGGTTGCGGAACCGGTCGCCCCTCCGGCGGTTGCGCCGTCCGAACCCGTCCCTGCACCGGTCGAGGCGGATGCTGCGCAAGCGCCCGAGGCTCCGCCTGCCGTCGGGACCGCGACCGAAGGTCGTGCAGACACTCAGGACGCGCCATCCGAACCCGGCGAGGCCACGGTCGGCGCAGCCCCGGAAGGGCGGGCGTCCGAGGGGCAAACCTCTGACGGGCAGCCCCCGGTCGACAGGCCCGACGCAGGCGCGACGGCGGAGGCCGGGCCTTCCGGGACAGACGGGGCCGGACCAGACGGAGCGGGCAGGGGCGCGGCGGCCCCGCCGGTTGCGGATGAAGGTGCGGCCGTGCCGGTAGTGGCCGCCGATGACACCCCGCCGCCGCCGGGCGCGGCGGAGATGGACTCGGTGACCTCGATCCTCGAACGGCCCGATGCGGCCGAACCGGCGCCGGTCGCGGCGGCGGCGCAGGTGGCCGCGCCCTCCGCGCCGGGGCAGCGCGCGCCGCAGCCGCTGGACGCGCCGACGGCGCCAGATGCGGTCGTCACCTCCCGCACCGTGACCGAAGCGGATATCCGATCCTCCTCGGAGGATTTCGAGCGCCGCCCGCCCGCCGGCGGCCCTGACGCGCAACCGGGCAACCGGCCGGATGCCGGGGGACGCAAGCGCGAACGCCTGTCGGACTTCGAGAAGTTCGGTCTGGTGGCGCTTGGCGCGCTGGCGGTAGGGGCGATCCTGTCGGATGGCAAAGAGGTCGTCGACAACACCGGCGACCGCGTTGTGGTGAAGGGCGACGACGGGCGGTACTACGTCTACAAGGATGACGATACCGTCTTGCGCCGCCCCGGCTCGAACATCCGCACCGAGCAGTTCCGCGACGGATCCACCCGGACGATCGTCGAGCGCACCGACGGAACCCAGGTCGTCACCATCCGCGATGCCGCCGGTCGGGTGCTGCGCCGTACCGCTTATGACGGTATGGGCCGCGAGACGCTGCTGATCGACGATCTGGAGCGGGAACAGCCTGTCCTGCCGGGATCGCTGCCACGGCCCGATCCGGGCCGGCTGACGATCTCGACCGCCGATGACGGGGCGACGCTGCGGGCACGCATGGCCGCCATCGCCGCCGATGACATCGGCCGCCGCTTCAGCCTGCGCCAGATCCGCGAGATCCCACAGGTCCGGGCGCTGGCCGCGACCATCGACGTGGCGAGCATCACCTTCGACAGCGGATCACCGGCGATCCGGGCGGTCGAGGCGGAAAAGCTCGCCGATCTGGGCCGGTTCATCAAGGCGCTGCTGCGCGACGATCCGGGTGAGATCTTCCTGATCGAGGGCCACACCGACGCGGTGGGTTCTGCCGCCTCGAACCTCGCGCTGTCGGACCGGCGGGCGGAATCGGTGGCCCTCGCGCTGAGCGAGTATTTCGACGTGCCGCCGGAGAACCTTGTCGTTCAGGGCTATGGCGAAAGCGAACTGAGGATCGACACGCAAGGAGACGAGCGGCGGAACCGTCGCGTCGTTGTCCGGGTGATCACGCCGCTTTTGCAGCGTGGCGCGCGCTGAGGCTGGCGTGGAGGGGG
>JAATGA010000246.1 GCA_015654855.1 Rhodobacterales bacterium | reverse complement strand
CTGCTCGGTCGCGTCGAAGCCGACGATCTCTTCCGCGATCTCGCCGTTCACGGCGGCGACCGCCTCCAGCACGCCCTTGCCCTGATAGCGGGACTTGTCGCCGTCGCGTTTCTCGACCGCCTCATGCGCGCCGGTCGAGGCGCCCGAGGGCACCGCCGCGCGACCCATGGCGCCGCTTTCCAGCACCACATCCACCTCGACGGTGGGGTTGCCGCGGCTGTCGAGAATCTCGCGGGCGTGAATGTCGATGATCGTGCTCATGGGGGTGGCTCCTCCGGCGGATGCGTTCGGCATGGGTCTTACCCCGGCAATCGTGACAGGAAAAGGTCGGTGGCGCTATCGGTTGGCGCTATCACGCCGCCTGGCGACGCTTTTTTCGTTCGCGATACAGGGTGTAAAGCCCGGTGCCGATCACGAGGGTCGAGCCGATCAGCGTCATGCCATCGGGCCATTCGCCGAAAAGCGGCCAGGCGATCAGCATGGCGCAGGGCAGGCGGACATAGCGGAAGGGGGTGACGACCGCGACCTCGCCGGTGCGGGCCGCGCCGATGACCAGGGTGTAGCCGATGCTGCCCGAGATGACGACGCCCAGAACGACGGCCCATCCGCGCGCATCCGGCGCGACCCAGCCGCCCTGCATCTGCATCATCACGAGGCCAAGCCCCGTCATCCCCACGCAGGCGCCGAAGGCCAGCGGCATTCCCCCGGTGGCCGGCGGAATGCGCCGGGTGATCAGCTCGCGCGCCGCGAGGGTCACGGTGCTGGCCACCGCCAGCAGGGCGGCGGGCCGGAACCCCTCGGCCCCCGGGCGCAGGATGATCAGAACGCCGATCAGGCCGACGGCGATGGCGGTCCAGCGCCGCCAGCCGACCTGTTCGCCGAAGAAGATCGCGGCCCCGGCTGTGATCAGGATCGGCGCCGCCTGAAGGATCGCGGCCGAGGTCGCCAGCGGGATCAGCGCCAGCGCCGTGACGTAGAAGACGGTGTTCGCCATCTCGGTCAGGGTGCGCAACAGCGGCAAGCCGGTCCAGACGCCGCGCGCCAGCGGGTTTTCCCGCCTCGCCGCCGACAGAAGGCCAAAGATCGTCATGCCGACGAGGCTGTTCAGCAGGACGATCTGCCCGGTCGGCATGTCGATCGCGGCGAGCTTGATCATCGCATCCTCGACGGAAAACAGCGCCATCGAGGCCGACATCATCAGGATGCCGGGCAGGTTGTGGCTGGCCCCGGTGTGGCTTGCGAGGGCGAGGGTCATTCCGGCTGCGTCTTCGCCGGTCCGTTTTTCGCCGGAACCCCCAGAAGCTCCAGCCGGTGGCCGATCAGCCGGTAGCCGAGTTTGGCCGCGATGCGTTCCTGCAATGCCTCGATCTCGGGGTCGACGAATTCGATCACCGCGCCGTTGGTCACGTCGATCAGATGGTCGTGGTGGTCCCGGTCGGCATCCTCGTATCGCGCGCGGCCGTCGCCGAACTCCAGCCGGTCGAGAAGGCCCGCCTCCTCGAACAGTTTCACCGTGCGGTAGACCGTGGCGAGCGAGATCTTCGGGTCCAGCGCCGAGGCGCGGGCGTAAAGCTCCTCGACATCGGGGTGGTCGTCGGACTCGCCGATGACGCGCGCGACGGTGCGCCGCTGGTCGGTCATGCGCAGGCCCTTCGCCTCGCAGCGTGCGATGATGTTGTCGGCCATGGCCGGCCCCCTGGATACTGGCATGGCGCGCATTTACGCGATCCGTGCCGCCGCCGCCAGCGGTTTTCATGCCCGGACGAGGCTGGGGCAGGGGCACGGACAGGCAATGGGCGCGGGAAGGGGGGAACTTGCGGTGTAGGCGGGCAAGGGGACGCCGCGCAGGCTCGCACTCGGCCTGTCGGCGACCGCCTTTGCGCCGGGACCTGGCCCTTTCGCCAGCTTCCCCCGGCCCCCTGCACAGTTTACGCCTTTTCAACAAAGGTGGCGTTTCGTCCGGCGAGTTGCTAAGGGGCGCGCGAATTCCTGAGTTTGAGGGAGCGGGATTATGTTCGATCTGACAGGAAAGACCGCGCTGGTCACAGGCGCGTCGGGGGGCATCGGGGCCGAGATCGCGCGGGGGCTTCACGCCGCTGGGGCGGTGGTCGGTCTGTCGGGCACGCGGGTCGAGCCGTTGCAGGCGCTGGCGGCGGAACTTGGCAGCCGCGCGCATGTGCTGCCGGCGAACCTGTCCGAGGCCGCCTCGGTCGAGGCGCTGATCAGGGACGCGATCGCGGCGATGGGGCAGATCGACATCCTCGTCAACAATGCCGGCGCGACCCGCGACGGGCTGATGATGCGCATGTCCGACGAGGACTGGCTCGCGGTGATCGAGGTCAATCTGAACGCGACCTTACGGCTGTGCCGGGGCGTGCTGCGCGGCATGATGAAATCCCGCTGGGGCCGGATCATCAACGTGACCTCGGTCGTGGCGCAGGCGGGCAATCCCGGCCAGACCAACTATTCCGCCGCCAAGGCCGGGATCGCTGGCCTGTCGCGCTCGCTGGCGCAAGAGGTGGGCAGCCGGGGCATCACGGTGAACTGCGTCGCCCCCGGCATCATCGAGACTGCCATGACCGACAAGCTGAACGACGAGCAGAAGGCGCGCATCCTGGTCAGCGTTCCGGCGGGCCGGATGGGCCGCCCGTCCGAGGTCGCGGCGGGCGTCGTCTTCCTCGCCTCGGAGGAAGCTGCCTATATCACCGGCGCGACGCTTGACATCAACGGCGGCGGCGACATGCTGTGACCGCGAATCCGCCCCCGGCGCGGGGAGCGGGGCGCGGGCTTTGCGGCCGGGCTTTCCCCCGGGGAAAAGGTTTGCGTTGCGCGTCGGGCCTTGATATAGGCGCGCTGCAATCGCCGGGCGGTCACCCCGCCCGGGCGTCGAAAGGCCCTTCGGGGCCGGGAACATCGCCCCCATCCGGGGGCCTCAGGAACGAGAGCCGGGACTGGTCCCGCAACGTAGAGGAAGACTGGACATGAGCGACATCGCCGACCGCGTGAAGAAGATTGTCGTCGAACATCTGGGTGTCGACGCCGACAAAGTGACCGAGAACGCCTCGTTCATCGACGATCTGGGCGCGGACAGCCTCGACACCGTGGAACTGGTCATGGCCTTCGAGGAAGAATTCGGGATCGAAATCCCGGACGACGCCGCCGAAACGATCCAGACCTTCGGCGATGCGGTGAAGTTCATCACCGAAGCCGCCTGATCCGGCCGATACGTCAGCTATGCGAAAGGGCGCCCCTCGGGGCGCCCTTTTCGTTCGCGCGACGGCGGCGGGCCGGGGGGGCCGCCAGGTGCCGGAGACCGAGATCCCCTTCGCGGCGCCAGGCTGGCAAGCTGCCGGCCAGGATCAGACGGACGAGTTCGCCCGCCGACTGGCCGGTCCGCTTGCAGGCCTCAATGGCACCCTCGCCACCGCCCCGACGGAATGCCGGGGCCCGGAAGGGCCACGGATCCGGGTCTTCGGTCACGCGACGAAGCGCCGCGCGCCCGCAAGCGGTTCGGCCGGGCCGACCGGAAGCGATGGGTGGGGTATCATCGACGAAGCCGGGCCGAGGCCAGGATGAGATGCGTCAAGCTTCCCGCGGAACCCATCACGGCCAGAGACTTCGACAGCCAGGATGCCGGGGTTCAGATCCCTGTCGCACCGATGAACCGCTTCAAAGCCCCCGGCACGGGACCCTCCGCAGGCGCTGCGCACACATAGGGAAAGCGCCAACTCGATCCGCAACCCGGTAGCGCATCAAAGCCCGTGTTCGATCGTCGATGCGCCTGGACCCCCTCGCGTCCTCTGCGCAGGCGATTTTGAAACGGCGAGCCTTCTTCGCCCGTGGCAGATGTTGTCCGGGATAACCGAACGGATCCCCCGAAGTTCGTGCAACTGACCGGGGCGCGGGGATTTGTCAGCGGCGTGCTGAAGGACTCTCCGTTCCGGCTCCCGCCTCAGGCGATGAACCGGTCGGGGCGGAAGGGGGCCAGATCGACCACGGTTTTCTCGCCCGTCATCGCCTCGGCCAGCGCGCGTCCCGTGACCGGGCCGAGAGTCATGCCGTGATGCGCGTGGCCGAAGGCGAACCACAGGCCCTTGTGGCGCGGGGCCTTGCCGATCAGCGGCATCATGTCGGGCGTGCAGGGGCGGTTGCCCATCCAGGGCTCGGCGTCGCGGCGCTCTCCCAGGGCGGGGAAGAATTCGCGTGCGACCTTTTCGGCGCGGCTCAACTGCACCGGCGTCTTCGGTGCATCGCGACGGGCGAATTCCGCCCCCGTCGTCAGCCGGATGCCGCGCAGCATCGGGGCGAGGAAATAACCCTTCTCGTAGTCCAGCACCCAATTGTTCAGCTTCACCCCGTCGCCCGCATCGTCGGTCGTGCCGTAGTGCATGTGATAGCCGCGCTTCACCGCCAGCGGGAACCGGTAGCCGAGCTTGCGGGTCACATAATCCGCCCAGGGGCCAAGCGCCACGACGACCTCTTTGGCCTCGATCGCGCCTTCGGGCGTCTGCATCCGCCAGTTCTCGCCGTTCAGCACATGTTCCAGCGTCGCGGCATCGCCCCAGGCCAGTTCGCCGCCGAGCGACTGGAAGTATTTCACATAGGCCTTGTTCAGGCTGCCGGGGTCGAGGATCGACCACGGATCGGTCCAGCGCAGGCCGCCGGTCAGTTCGGCGGCGATGCCGGGCTCGATCTGCTTCATCTCGGCGGGGGTGAACTTCACATGGTTCACGCCGAATTCGGCCGACAGGGCGTCGGCGTCCTTATAGGCCGCGTCGCGGGCGTTGTCGGTGCGGAAGACCTTCATCCAGCCGTCCTTGCGGATCAGCTTTTCCGCGCCCGAGGCGGTGATCAGATCGGAATGTTCGGTCACCGAATGCTCGATCAGCGGGGCATACATGGTCGCGATGCGGCGATGCTGGGTAAAGCCGGAATGCCACCAGTAGCGCATGAGAAACGGCACCAGCCCCGGCAGCGCCGACAGGTGATAATGCGCGTCGATGGTGCGGTTGGTGGCATAGCGGAACAGCGCGCCGAAATCGTGGGGGAAGCCGTAGGGAAACACCCCCTCACGCTGGATCAGGCCGGCGTTGCCATAGGATGTCTCCTCTCCGGGCGCGCGGCGGTCGACCAGCACCACCGCCTTGCCGCGGCGGGCCAGGTGGATCGCGGTCGAGATGCCGACGATCCCGGCCCCCAGAACGATGACATCGGTTTTCATAATGCGTTCCGGTCCCCTGCATCCTGGCCGCGCGCCTGCCGCCGCTGCCTTTTGATCAAACATATCAGCCTCGGGCCATGGAACAAGCCTGCGCCGCCGGTTCCGCCCGGCCGTGCCGCAAATACGCAGGATTCCGCGCCGGGCCCGCATTCCGGGACGAAATCTTGTGCCCATGGCCTTGCAAGAAAACTCCGGTTTTCCGCCTTCGGACGCAATGGATCGCACCCCGCGCGCTGTGTCCGGCCGCAGAGTTCTGCCGCAATTCCCGGCGCGGATGCACACTTGCGCCCGGGGAAACGGCAGGTTCATTCTTGGCGCGGCGGGCCGCAAGCCGTGCGCCGCCGAATCCATGCGAAGGGACCGCCGATGACCGCCGAGGCAAAGCAACCGCAGGGTGAACGTCGGGTCGGCCCGTCGATCCCCGGATGGACCCCCGCGCCCGCGCCGGGACCCGAGGCGATCGAAGGCACCTGGGCGCGGCTGGAACGGCTGCATCCGGCGAGCCACGCGGACGATCTGTTCCGGGCCAATGCCGGGCATGACTGGCTGTGGGACTATCTGCCCTACGGTCCCTTCGCCGATGCGGCGGCATATCGGGCCTGGGCGGAGGGGTATGCCGGCAATGCCGATCCCTTTTTCTACACCATCTTCGACCGTGCGACCGGCCATGCCGGCGGGGTGGCGAGCTGGCTGCGGATTGCGCCCGAGATCGGTTCGATCGAGGTCGGGCACATCAATCTGTCGCCGGAAATCCAGCGCGGGCGGGTGGCGAGCGAGGCGATGTTCCTGATGATGGCCTGGGCCTTTTCCAATGGCTACCGCCGGTATGAGTGGAAATGCGACGCGCTGAACCTGCCGTCGCGGCGCGCGGCGCAACGGCTGGGGTTCAGCTATGAGGGCGTGTTCCGCCAGGCCACCATCGTGCGGGGCCGCAACCGCGACACCGCCTGGTTCGCGGTGATCGACAAGGACTGGCCGGCGTTGAAGGCCGCTTTCCTGACCTGGCTGTCGCCCGCGAATTTCGACGCCTCGGGACAACAGCGGCAAAGCCTGTCCGCCCTGACGGCTCCGGTCCGCGTCGCCTCGGACCCCGCGCTTCGCTAGCGAAGCAAGCGGCTTTCGCAAACCCTGGGGCGAGGGCTTGCCGGGGGCCGTCCCGATCATGGCATGGGTGGGCGCGTGGATTTCACCTGCCGCCGCCCTTGCGTCCGGCGGCGCGACATCCGACATCCATGCCGAAACGAACAGGAGCCGACCATGACCGCCAGTCCCGCCGCCTTCGATTTCCTTGCGCAGCGGATGTCCTATCCGGCCAAGCTGCTGAAGGCCCCGGCCCCTGACCGCGCCGCGCTGGAGCCGATCCTGAGGGCCGCCCTGCGCGTGCCCGACCATGGCAAGCTGGAACCCTGGCGGCTGGTGGTGCTGGACCGCCCGGCGCTGGCGCGCGTGGCCGACATCGCCGAGGCGCGCGGTCGCGAGATCGGCGCCGATGCCGAACAGATCGAAAAGGGCAGGGGGCAGTTCGACCGCTCGCCGCTGGCGGTGGTGGTGATCGCGCATCCGAGACCTTCCGATAAAGCGCCCGAGATCGAGCAGACGCTCTCGGCGGGCGCCCTGTGCCTTGGCCTTGTGAACGCGGCGCAGGCGGCGGGCTGGGGGGCGAGCTGGATCACCGGTTGGGTCTCGCACGACGCGGTTTTCGCCGAACGGGCCTTTGGCGCGACCACCGGGGAATGGGTGGCGGGGATCGTCCATATCGGCACCGGCGCGAACCCGGTCCCCGACCGGCCCCGCCCGGATCTGAACCGCGTGGTCACATGGGCCTGACAGCCGCCGGGGCGGGCATCGGGGGCGCGGGGCTGCTCTCGGGCGGAAACGGCCAGGCGCTGCGCGGTGAAATGCCGGGCGAACACTCGCCCAAGCGGGCCGGCGGAACCGGCTGGCGCCGGGGGGGGCCGGCAGCGAGCGGTTGGTGGCCGCGATACCTCGCCGTCCCTTGCGCGGGGCGATGCCGCACGTCCGGTGCCGGGCGGTCGCAAGACGGCACAGACCGGGGCGGGCGATGATCTTCGGCGATTTCCTCAAAGCCATCGGGCAGCTTGGCGATCCGCGCTTTCTGAAGGTCACGCTCCAGGGCGTGCTTTTGTGCCTCGCGCTGCTGATCGCGGTCTATGCCGGCTTTCTGTGGGTGATCCAAAGCTACGTTCCCGATGCGGTGCAGATCCCGCTGGTCGGACCGGTCGGCGGGCTGGACACCTTGCTGGGCGTCGGCTCGGCGGTGCTGATGCTGGGGCTTTCGGTGTTTCTGATGGTGCCCGTCGCCTCGGCCTTTTCCGGCCTGTTCCTGGAGGAGGTGGTCGAGGCGGTGGAGGAGCGTCATTACCCCGGCGCCCCGCCCGTGCCGCGCCTCGGCCTGTGGGAGGGGCTGCGCGATTCCGCCAATTTCCTTGGCCTGCTGATCGCGGTGAATGCCGTCGCCTTCTGCGTCTATATCTTCACCGGTCCGTTCATCCCGGTCGCCTTCTGGGCGCTGAACGGCTTTTTTCTGGGGCGGGAATACTTCACCCTCGTCGCACTGCGCCGCCTGGGGCGGGAGGGGGCGCGGGCGCTGCGCCGCCGGCACTTCTGGCAGATATGGGCCGCGGGCACGCTGATGGCGATCCCGCTGACGGTGCCGCTGGTCAACCTGCTGATCCCGGTGCTGGGGGTCGCGACCTTCACCCATATGTTCCACCGCCTGATGGCCAGGGGCTGACAGCGAAGGACGGGGCTGTCGCGAGACGGGCAGGCACCGGCGGGATCGCCTTGCCGGGACTCGTGGCCGGCCGCTCAGTCGCCCGTCGTGCTTGCCGGCGGGGGCAGGGTGATCCGGTCCGTCATGTCGAAATCCCGGATCGAGATCCTGCCCGAGACGACGGTCAGGAACAGCGCCAGCCAGATCACCGCCGCGACGCCGGTGGTGATCAGCGCCTTCTTCTTCAGCATGGTCTCGGCGGGGGCCGAGGGCGGGGTGCCCGGCACGATCTCTCCCGCTTCGGCCTGCGAGCGATAGCGGATCGGCAGCACCACGAAGAACACCATGAACCAGGTGACCGAGAACAGGATGATCGCGGCGGTGATGCTCATACCTGTTCAAGCTCCACAAGGCAGCCGTTGAAATCCTTGGGATGCAGGAACAGCACCGGCTTGCCATGCGCGCCGATCTTCGGCTCGCCGGTGCCCAGCACCCGCGCCCCGCTGGCCTTCAGCTTGTCGCGGGCGGCGAGGATGTCGTCGACCTCATAGCAGATATGGTGGATCCCGCCGGACGGGTTCTTTTCCAGAAAACCCGCGATGGGAGAGTTCTCGCCAAGGGGATACAGCAGTTCGATCTTGGTGTTCGGCAGTTCGATGAAGACGACGGTGACGCCATGGTCGGGTTCGTCCTGAGCCTCGCCGACCTGCGCGCCGAGCGTATTGCGATACTGATCCGCCGCCGCTTTCAGGTCGGGCACGGCGATGGCGACATGGTTCAGGCGACCGATCATAGAGGACTCCGCGGCAGGATTGCGTCGCGACCGGTATGGGCGCGGCGGCGCGTTTGGGCAAGGGGGCGCGTTCGGGCAAGGGCGCAGCGCGCGGCGGCCGCGAAATGCCATCGGCGGGCCTGAACCGACGCAGCGGAACCGGTGTTGCGCATATCCCCGTCGGGACCGCAGGTGGCCGCCCGGTGTGAGGGCCGGGTCGCTGGCGGAAGCGAAGGCGCAAGGCCCCGCCCGTGCAAATCCCGGCGCTCGCCCGATCAGGGATATGCCGCGCATCTTAACCCGATCTTAGGCAAGCCGTGGTCCGATAAGCCATCCCGCATTCGACAGGAGGTGCCCTTGCCCGCCGCCCAGCCGATCTTTTCGCCGCCCGCGCCGCAGTCCGCGCCCCTGTCGGTGCCGTTTTCCGGGGCGCTGCCCTTGCAGGGCGTCACGATCCTCACCGTTGAGGACAGCCGCCTCGCCTCGGACGCTCTGCGGCTTATGTGCCAGCGGGCGGGCGCGCGTCTGCGCCGGGCCGAATCGCTGGAAGTGGCGCGGCGGCATCTGGGCCTCTATCAGCCCGATGCCGCGATCGTCGATCTGGGCTTGCCCGACGGCCCCGGAGAGGCGCTGATCGCCGGGCTTGCACGCTCGCCGCAACGCCCGGCGCTGATCCTTGCCATTTCCGGCGATCCGGCCGGAGCCGGGGCGGCGCTGGCGGCGGGGGCGGACGCATTCATGGAAAAGCCGCTCGAATCCTATGCGGCCTTTCGCCGGGCGCTGGCGCGGCTGGAACGCTTTGCCGGTACGGCTGCGGGGGAGGGCGCGCTGGCGCCCGACCCGCTGGCGCTGATCGACGATCTGCGTCGCGCGGCGCAGATCGTCGAGGCCGGGCCGGATGCGCAGGCCCGCCGCTATATCCGCGGCTTTTTGGGGGGCATCGCCAGCCATTCCCACGACGCCGTGCTGGCCGAGGCTGTGCGCGCCGCCGAGGGTGT
>JAATGA010000043.1 GCA_015654855.1 Rhodobacterales bacterium | reverse complement strand
CCGTGGCGCGGCAATTCGTGCCGACCGAGGCCGAGCTGCTGACCCGCCCCGAAGAGCTGATCGACCCGATCGGCGATGCGGCGCATTCGCCCGCGCCGGGGCTAACGCATCGCTACCCCGACCGGGTGATCTTGCACATCACCAAGACCTGCGACGTCTATTGCCGGTTCTGTTTCCGCCGCGAAACCGTGGGCGAAACCGGCCCCCTGCCCGAGGCCGCGCTGCAACAGGCGCTGGCCTATATCGCCCGCACCCCGGCGATCCGCGAGGTGATCCTGACCGGCGGCGATCCGATGACCCTGTCGGCGCGGCGGCTGGCCGATGTGCTGGCGCGGATCTCTGCTATTTCGCATGTGACGACGCTGCGCCTGCACACCCGGGTGCCGGTGGTCGCCCCCGAACGGATCAGCGCCGCGCTGGTGGGGATGATGGCGGCGCAGCGGCCCTCGGTCTGGGTGGTGCTGCATACCAATCATGCACAGGAACTGACGCCCGAGGCGCAGGCCGCCATCGCCCGGTTGATCGATGGCGGCATCCCGATGCTGACGCAATCGGTGCTGCTGCGCGGGATCAACGACGATCACGACACATTGATGCGGTTGTTCCGCGCATTGCAGGATATCCGGGTGAAGCCCTACTACCTGCATCATTGCGATCTGGCACGGGGCACCTCGCATTTCCGCACCACGATCAACGAAGGTCGCGCGCTGATGCGGGGCCTGCGCGGGCATCTGTCGGGGGCCGCGATCCCTACTTATGTGCTGGATATTCCCGGCGGTTACGGCAAGGTGCCGATCACCGCCGATCATTTTACCCCCGGTCCGGCGCCCGGCACATGGAAGGTCACGGATTGGAACGAACGGGTGCATGACTATGCCGACCCCCTTCCACTTCACCAAGGCCAAGGTTAGGGTGCGGGCATGAAATGGACGCTGCCAAATATGCTGACGGTGCTTCGCCTGCTCGCCGCTCCGGGCGTTGCGGTGATGTTTCTGTATTTCCACCGTCCCTGGGCTGACTGGCTGGCGCTGGCACTGTTCATTGGCGCCGCGATCACCGATTATTTCGACGGCTATCTGGCCCGATTGTGGAAGCAGGAATCACGGTTTGGCGCGATGCTGGATCCGATCGCCGACAAGGCGATGGTGGTGATCGCGATTATGGTGCTGACCGGCTATTCCGGGATGAACCCCTGGCTGATCCTGCCCGCCACGGTGATTTTGTTCCGCGAGGTCTTCGTCTCGGGCCTGCGCGAATATCTGCGCGGGCAGGCCGGATTGCTGAAGGTCACCAAGCTGGCCAAATGGAAGACAACGGCGCAGATGGTGGCGATCGCAGTGCTGTTTTTGGCCACCGGGCTGGATTATCTGGAAAAGGGTCGTGCGCCTCGCGCCGGGGAAGGCGATCTGCCGACTGGCATGACGCTGGCCGATCTGGCCAATCACCTCGGGCTGGCACTGATCTGGATCGCGGCGATCCTGACCGCGCTGACCGGCTGGGATTATTTCCGCAAGGCGCTGCCGTTCCTCAAGGATCCGGAGAATGACTGAGGTCGTCTATTTCGCCTGGGTGCGCGAAAGGATCGGCCTGCCACGGGAAAGCATCGAGACCACCGCCCTTACCGTTGCCGATCTGGTGGCCGAACTGCGCGCCCGGGAACCGCGCTATGACGCCGCCTTCGCCGATGTGTCGGCGCTGCGTGTCGCGCTGGATCAACAATTGTCGGATTTCTCCGCGCCGCTGGCCGGCGTGCACGAGATCGCCTTCTTCCCGCCGATGACCGGGGGCTGAGATGCGGATCTCGGTCCAGACCGCGCGCTTCGATCCGGCGGCCGAACTGGCGCAGTTCGGCGGGCCACACGCGGGGGCGATCGTCACCTTCACCGGGATAGTGCGTGATGATACCGGCACGATGCAGGCGCTGGAGCTGGAACATTATCCCGGCATGACGGAAGCCGCGATGACCCGCATCGCCGAAGAGGCATCGGCGCGCTGGTCGCTGAGCGATGTTTTGGTGATCCACCGGGTCGGGCGGCTCGCGGTGGGAGAGCCGATCATGATGGTGGCGACCGCCGCGCGGCACCGTCAGGCGGCCTTCGCCGCCGCAGAATTCATGATGGATTACCTGAAATCCCGCGCCCCGTTCTGGAAGAAGCAGATCGGACCAGAGGGCGCGCACTGGATCGCGGCGAAATCAACCGACGAAGAGGCCTTGAACCGTTGGTAGCGGGGGCAAAGCCCCCGCGACAGTCATCCTGCGTGTGCCCCCTTTGGGGTCAGATCAACCCGGCATGCACCAGCGCGGCATCGATTTTCACCTTCGTCGCATCGGCAAGCGCGGTCAGCGGCAGGCGCACCTCGTCGCTGCACAGGCCGAGCTTCGACATCGCGTATTTCGCCCCCGCCACCCCCGGTTCGACGAAGATTGCCATATGCAGCGGCATCAGCAGATCCTGATAATCGCGCGCCTTGGCGTAATCGCCGACCAGCGTCGCCGCCTGCATCTCGGCGCAGAGCTTGGGCGCGACATTCGCGGTGACGGAAATGCACCCCACCCCACCCATCGCGTTGAACCCGACGGCAGTTGCATCCTCGCCCGAGAGCTGGATGAAATCCGCGCCGCAGGTCAGGCGCTGCTTCGCCACCCGCGCCAGATCTCCGGTCGCGTCCTTGACCCCCACGATACGCGGCAACTTGGCCAGCTCGCCCATCGTTTCGGGCATCATATCGACAACCGACCGCCCCGGAATGTTGTAGATGATCACCGGCAAGGCACAGGCATCGTGAACGGCGGTAAAATGCGCCACCAGCCCGCGCTGCGTCGGCTTGTTGTAATAGGGCGTCACGACCAGCGCGGCATCGGCGCCGGCGGCCTCGGCGTGACGGATCAGTTCGATCCCCTCCGAGGTCGAATTCGACCCGGCCCCGGCGATCACCGGGATCCGGCCCGCCGCGGCCTTGACCACCTCTTCGACCACGAGGTTGTGTTCCTCATGGCTCAGGGTCGGGCTTTCGCCCGTCGTGCCGACCGGAACCAGCCCGTCGGACCCCTGTTCGACATGCCAGTTGACCAGTTTTTTCAGCGTGTCCAAATCCAGCGCGCCGTTCGTAAACGGCGTGATGAGTGCGGGGAATGACCCTTTGAACATGACACGCTCCTGTCTTGGGCGGATTCGCCCGGTTGATTTCGCGCGGAACATAGGCGAGCCTCCGCCCCTTGCCAACTTGTGAATTGCGCAAGGGGCCGCTTCCCGGCAACAAGGGGAAAACAAGAGCAGAGCCATGTTTCATCCGACCGTCCGCCTATTGCTTCGTGCGGCCTTCGTGGCCGTGGTAACCGCTGTCGCCCTGCCCGCGACCGCGCAGCAGGCAATGCCGGTGCCCCCCGCCCCGCCGAGCGCCGAGGAAGCCCACCGCATCGCCAATTACGCGCTGAAACGGGCGCTGACGCTGGCTGGCCGCGAGAGTTGGGTATTTGCGCAGGCCGAGGCCACGGCCTCGGGCCCGGTGGCGGAAGGGATCATCGAATGGTCCCGCCTGCGGGCCGGGGCGGGCACCTTCGCCGATTATCAGGCCTTTGCCGCCCGTCATGCCAACTGGCCCGGCATGGATCTGCTGCGCCGCCGCGCCGAAGACACGCTGGCCGAGGCCCCCGCCGCGCAGGTTATCGGCTGGTTCGCGGCCGCATCGCCGCAAACCGGACAAGGCGTGCTGACGCTGATCGCCGCGCTGCAATCGCAGGGCCGCGATACCGAGGCACGTCAGGTCGCCGCCAATAGCTGGCGCAACCTGAAACTGACCGCCGCCGAGGAAGCCGCCTTTCTGGCGCGCTACGGTGATCTTGTGGCGCCGCTGCACAACCGCCGGGCGCAGGCGATGCTGGACCGGGGCGAGCCCGCGCAGGCGCAACGCCTGCTGCCGCTGCTGGATCCCAGCCCCCGGGCACAGGTCGCGGCGCGGATCGCACTGCAACGGCGGGGGGCCGGGGTGGACCGGCTGATCAACGAAATCCCCGACGATCAACGCGATTCCGCCGGGCTGGACCGCGACCGCGCCGTCTGGCGCTGGCGCAACAGCATGGAGGACGGCGCGGCGCAGATCGTGCTCGACCGGTCGGACGACGCCCAAAGCCTTGGCGATCCGGCGATCTGGGCGGCCGTCCGGGCGCAGTTGGCGCGGTTTTACCTGCGCAAGGGCGATGCGCGGCTGGCCTATAAACTGGCGGCGCGGCACCGGATGCAGCCGGGTGGCAGCGACTGGGCCGACCTGGAATGGCTGGCGGGTTATGCGGCGCTGAGGCTGGGCGATGCGCCGGTCGCGCTAGATCATTTCACCCGCGTCGCGGATCATGTCGGCGCCCCGATCAGCCTGGCGCGCGCGCAATACTGGCGTGGTCGCGCGCTGGAGGTCATCGGCCAGATCGGTGCCGCCAACGATGCCTTCCGCGAGGGCGCACGCTGGCAGACCGCCTATTACGGCCTGCTCAGCGCCGAGCGGCTGGATCTGCCGCTGGATCCGGCCTTCAGCCAGCCCGCGCCGCTGCCCGACTGGCACGGGGCGGCCTTTACCCTTGGCGATGTGTATCAGGCCGCCGTGGCCCTGCACGAGGTCGGGGCCGAGGATCTGGCCCGCCGTTTTCTGCTGCATCTGGAGGAATCCGAGCCCGCCGACCAGATCGCCCCGATGGCCGCCATGGCACAGGACTGGGACGACGCCTATCTGGCGCTGTCGCTGGCCAAGCGCGCAGCCAACAGCGGCGACGTGCTGGTCCCGGCCTATTATCCGCTGCCCGCGCTGGAGACGACCGACCTTGGCGTGCCCGAGGAACTGGCGCTGTCCATCGCCCGGCGAGAGAGCGAATTCGACCCCGCCGTGATCAGCAGCGCGGGCGCGCGCGGACTGATGCAACTGATGCCCGGCACCGCGCAACTGATGGCCCCGGTGATCGGCGAGCCTTTCGATGCGGCGCGCCTGACCACCGATCCGACCTATAACGCCCGGCTTGGCGGCGCTTATCTGGCGAAACTTCGGGCGGAATTCGGCACCTCGCCGGTGCTGGTCGCGGCGGGCTACAATGCCGGGCCGGGGCGGTCGCGGCGCTGGATCGCCGAACAGGGCGATCCGCGTCTGGCCGATGTCGATGTGGTGGATTGGGTCGAGATGATCCCGTTCAATGAGACCCGCAATTACGTCATGCGGGTGGCCGAAAGCCTGCCGGTCTATCGTGCCCGGCTGGGACAGCCCGACCAGGGTCCGGTGCGCTTTACCGACGAGCTGCGCGGCTCACCCCCGCCGCCCGAACCGGATCCGGATCCACAACCCGATCCCGCTATGACGGCACAGCCCGCCGACGCGGCGATTATTCCCCCCGCGCCAGAATCCCCTTCGCCTTGACCCTTGTGCGCCAGATGGTGAACAGCCCGGCACAGACGGTAATCGCCGCGCCGATGGCGACATTCAGGTGCAAGATGTCGCCAAAGGCCCACATGCCCAGCATCGCCCCCCAGACCAGTTGCAGATAGGCGATGGGTTGCAGGGCCGAGGCCTCGGTGATTTCATAGGCGCGG
>JAATGA010000316.1 GCA_015654855.1 Rhodobacterales bacterium | reverse complement strand
GCGGTGCCATGCGTCTGACGGTCATTTTGTCCCTGGCGGTGGCGCTGCTCTTCGCTGCCTCTCTGCTGATCGGGCCTGCGGGGCTGGGTCTTGGCGAAAGCCTGCGGGCGCTGTTTTCGGGCGAGGGCGGTCCGGTCGTGCTGGTGATGCGGGAAATCCGCCTGCCGCGCGCGCTGCTGGGGGCAGGGGTCGGGGCGGTGCTGGGGCTGACCGGGGCGGCGATGCAGGGTTTCCTGCGCAACCCGCTGGCCGAGCCGGGGCTGATCGGCGTGTCGTCCACGGCGGCGCTCGGGGCGGTGCTGTCCTTGCAGACCGGCCTTGCGGCGGCCTTCCTGCTGGCGCTGCCGCTGGCGGCGCTGTGCGGGGCGGGGGTGGCGGTCGCGCTGATGCTGGCGCTCGCGGGCCCGCGCGGCGGGGCGCTGGCGCTGATCCTCGCCGGGATCGCGATCACCGCGCTGTCCGGCGCACTGACCTCGCTGGTGCTGAACCTGTCGCCCAACCCCTTTGCCGCGATGGAGATCGTCTACTGGATGATGGGCAGCCTCGCCGACCGCTCGATGACCCATGTCTGGCTGGCGCTGCCGCTGATGGTCGCGGGATCGGCGCTGATCCTGACCCTCGGGCGGGGCCTCGATGCGCTGACCCTGGGAGAGGACGTGGCGATCAGCATGGGGGTGAGCCTTGCCCGGCTGCGGCTGGCGCTGGTGGCGGGGGTGGCGCTGGCGGTCGGTGCCTCGGTCGCGGTGGCCGGCGCCATCGGCTTTGTCGGCCTCGTCGTGCCGCATCTGTTGCGGCCCTTCACCGGCGGGCTGCCCTCGCGGCTGATGCCGGCGGCGGCGCTTGGCGGGGCGGCGATGGTGCTGGCCGCCGACATCGCCGTGCGCGTCGTCGCCCCCGACCGCGACCTGAAGCTGGGCGTTCTGACCGCGCTGATCGGCGCGCCCTTCTTCCTGCACCTGATCTGGCGGATGCGGAGGGTCGAGGCATGAGCCTGCTGCGCCTTGAGAACATGACCGTCCGCCGCGCGGGGCGTGTGGTGGTGGACAGCGTTTCCCTCGCTGTCGAGCCGGGCGAGGTTATGGGCCTGATCGGCCCGAACGGCGCGGGCAAGACCACGCTGCTGCGCGCGGCGCTCGGCCTTTTGCCACATGAGGGGGCGTCGAGCCTCGCCGCGCTGCCGCTGCGCGACCGGGCGCGGGCGGCGGCCTTCCTGCCCCAGGCGCGCGACATCGCCTGGGCCGTGCCGGTGGCCGACCTCGTGGCGCTGGGCCGGGCGGGGGGCGAGGATCCGGCGGCGGTCGACCGGGCGATCAGGCGCATGGACCTGGATGCCTTTCGCGACCGCCCCGCCACCGGCCTGTCGGGGGGCGAGCAGGCGCGCGTGCTGATCGCCCGCGCGCTGGCGCAGGACACGCCACTGCTGATCGCGGACGAGCCGGCGGCCGGCCTCGACCCGGCGGCGCAGATCCGCACGATGCAGGTCTTCCGCGACCTCGCGGCAGAGGGGAGGGGGGTGATCGCCTCGATCCACGACCTCGGCCTCGCGGCGCGGTTCTGCGACCGGCTGGCGCTGATGGACCAAGGGCGTCTGGTGGCGACCGGCCCGGCGCGCGCCGTGCTGGAAAGCCCTGACCTGGCCCGGGTTTTCGGCATCCGCATCTTCATCGCCGAAACCGGGGACGGGCCGGTGTTTCAGCCCGTGGGCCTGCGCCGATGATCGCCGTCACGCTCGACCGCCCCTGGCTGAAAGTGCGCCTGCCGCGCCCGATGCGGGTGCTGAGCTGGGCCCCCGTCGGCGCAGGGTTTCGCTCCGCCGATACCATCCTGTGGCGCGAGGTCAGGAACGCCGACCTCACTCCCGGCTTCGATGCGGAAGGCTGGCTCGCGGGCCAGATGCCCGACCCCGGCGCGGTGGCGATGCTGACCTCCCGCGATGTCTCGACCTTCCTGCAAGGCACGGCGCGGGTCGAGGGCATAACCGCCGCCTGCGTCGTGACCGCCGGGCTGTCGAATGCCGAAAGCGTCGGGCGCAGACTGCCCTACCATACCGCCGACGAAAGCTCCGGCTACGGCACGATCAACATCGCCGTGGTGCTCGACGCGGCCCTGACCGAGGCCGCGCAGATCGAGGCTCTGTCGGTCGCCGTCCAGGCGCGCACTGCTGCGGTGATCGCAGGCGGTCTCGACCTGCCGACCGGCATCGCGACCGGCACGGGCACCGATTGCATCGCCCTCGCCTGCGATGCGGGCGAGGGGCGCTATGCGGGCCTGCATACCGCGGCGGGCGAGGCCATCGGCGCCGCCGTCCGCGACACGATGACCCGCGCCGTCGCCGACTGGCTCGCCTGGCGAGAGGCGAAACGCGCCGCCCTGCATCACGACGATCCCTGACCCGCGCTCTCCCGGCCTTCATCGCCCGCCCGGCTCCGATCTGCGCTCCCTTATCCTGGCTCAAATATCCTCCGGGGGTCCGGGGGGCGAAGCGCCCCCGGCGCCCGCCACCGGAGCCGACATCCGGCGCCTTTCACCCCCCGCGTAAATCCGCCGTGAGGCGATTCGTTTCTGCTGGCCAGGCGGCCGGTTCTTCGCTAGAATCACCTGATACGACCCGGAGGTCACATCCGGGCGCAAGGCAGCAACGGGCACGGCAGGCGGATTTCCCATGACCGAGATGGTTTATGGCTCGATGCCCCGACGGGTAACCGAGCCGGTTCTTCCCCGTTGGTGGCGGACGATCGACAAATGGTCGATGACCTCGATCATGGTGCTGTTCGGGATCGGGCTGCTGCTCGGCCTCGCGGCCTCGGTGCCGCTGGCCGCCAGGAACGGGCTGAACCCTTATCACTATGTCCAGCGGCAGGGGATGTTCGGCGCCATTGCGATGGTGGCGATGTTCCTGACCTCGATGATGACGCCGCTGATGGTGCGGCGGCTCGCGGTGGTGGGCTTCGCGCTCGCCTTCGTCGCGCTGGCGCTGCTGCCGGTTTTCGGCACCGATTTCGGCAAGGGCGCGATCCGCTGGTTCAGCCTTGGCTTTGCGTCGTTCCAGCCGTCGGAGTTCCTGAAGCCCGGCTTCATCGTCGTTTCGGCCTGGCTGATGGCGTCGAGCCAGGATCTGAACGGCCCGCCGGGCAAGCTGATCTCTTTCGTGCTGCTGGTGGTGATCGTGGGCTTTCTGGCGATGCAGCCCGACTTCGGCCAGTCGATGCTGGTGCTGTTCTCCTGGGGCGTGGTCTATTTCGTCGCCGGCGCGCCGCTGACGCTGATCCTTGGCATCGTCGGACTGGTGGGCCTTGGCGGCTTCACCGCCTATGGCGCGTCCGAACACTTCGCCCGGCGGATCGACGGCTTCCTGACCCCGGACATCGACCCGCGCAGCCAGCTCGGCTATGCCGCGAACGCGATCCAGGAGGGCGGGTTCTTCGGCGTGGGCGTGGGCGAGGGCCAGGTGAAATGGACGCTGCCCGACGCGCATACAGACTTCATCATCGCCGTCGCGGCCGAGGAATACGGGCTGATCCTGGTTCTGGCCATCATCATGCTTTACGCGGTGATCGTCGTGCGGTCCCTGCTGCGCCTGACGCGGGAGCGGGATCCGTTCACCCGGCTGGCAGGCACGGGTCTGGCTTGTGTCTTCGGCGTCCAGGCGATGATCAACATGGGCGTGGCCGTGCGCCTGCTGCCCGCCAAGGGCATGACGCTGCCCTTCGTCAGCTATGGCGG
>JAATGA010000191.1 GCA_015654855.1 Rhodobacterales bacterium | reverse complement strand
GCCAGCGCCGGGGCCAGCTTGCGCGCCGGTAGCGCGGCCGGGAAGTTCCACGCCGTGAAGGCGCCGACGATGCCCACGGGCTCGTGCGTCACCTCGAATCGCCCGCCCGGAACCCGGCTCGCGATGATTCGGCCATAGATGCGGCGGGCCTCTTCGGCGAACCAGCGGAACTGGTCGCAGGCGAGGACCCATTCCCGCCCGGCCTGCGCAATGGGCTTGCCGGTTTCGGTGGCGATCATCCGCGCCGCTTCGTCGGTGCGGCGGATCATTTCATCCGCGCCGCGGTGCAGCGCATCGGCGCGCCCGAATCCCCCCAGTGCCGCCAATGCGGGCAGGGCGCGGGCGGCGGCGTTCAATGCTTCGCGGGTATCTTCGGCGCTGGCGGCAGTGATGGTGCCGATGGGCTTGCCGCTGACGGGGGAGAGCATCTCGGTCTCGCGCCCCGTCCCGGCGCGCCAGACACCGTCGATGAACAATCCGAAGGAGCCGTACATCTCAGGCCACCTCGCTCGTCTTGACCACACGCCCCTCGCGCACCGAACGCAGCGCCGCATCGGCGAGGATCAGCGCCTGACGGCCATCCTCGAACGTCACGGGCGGGGTCTTGCCCTGTTCGACGGCATCGACGAAGGCGCCGATCTCGGCGGCGAAGGCATCGGCGTAGCGGTCGATGAAGAAGTTCATCAAGGGTGCGGCCTGATCGGTAAACGCCTCGGTCGAAAGGCGAAGATGGTTCAGGCGCCGGTTGTCCGAGACCGCCATACCCGCCGAGCCGAGCGCCTCGACCCGCTGATCGTAGCCATAGACCGCGCGGCGCGAGTTGTTGATGATCGCCTGCTTGCCCGAGGCCGTCGTCAGCACCACGGTCACGGTGTCATAATCGTCGCATTTCGCCATCAGCGCCGGATCGACAAGGCGCGAGCCGGTGGCCGAAACCTCGGTCACCTCTTCGCCCAGAATGAACCGCGCCATGTCGAAATCGTGGATGGTCATGTCGCGGAAGATGCCGCCCGAGACCTCGATATAGGCGGCGGGCGCCATGCCCGGGTCGCGCGAGGTGATGACCACCTGATGCAGATCGCCGATGGTGCCATCCTCGATCGCGCGCCGCACCGCGGCATGTCCGGTGTCGAAGCGGCGCACGAAGCCGAGCATGATCGGCAGGGGCGTTCCTGCAATTTTCGTTGCACAGGCGTTGACGCGGGCCAGCGAAAGGTCGATCGGCTTCTCGCACAGGATGGGCTTGCCGGCGGCCACGGCCTTCTCGATCAGGTCGGCGTGGGTGGCGGTGGATGTAGCGATCAGGACCGCATCCACATCGCCCGAAGCCAGCACCGCATCGACCGATTCGAAATTGGGAACGCCAAGTTTTTCAGAGACTTCCTTGGCCGCAGGGGCATAGGTGTCGAACACCCCGGCCAGCGCCGCACGCGGGTGCGCGGCAATGTTTTCGGCATGCATGCGGCCAATGCGGCCCACGCCCAACACAGCAATTCTTAGCATGGTATCTCCTCCCGAGATCTGTGTGCAATATTCATTGCGAGACGGTTGCATTGTCAATATACATTCCGTAAGATCGAGCGACATACATCCGCAGGAGGAGGCGAGATGACCCGCAAGACCGTGCGCCTGACCATGGCTCAGGCTCTGGTACGCTATCTGTGCAACCAGTTTACCGAAATCGAAGGGGAGCGCGTTCCGCTGTTCGCGGGGGTGTTCGGCATCTTCGGGCATGGCAATGTGACCTGCCTGTCCGAGGCACTCGAACAGGTTCAGGACGTGCTGCCCACCTGGCGCGGCCAGAACGAACAGACCATGGCGCTCGCCGCCATCGGGTTTGCCAAGGCCAAGCGGCGGCGCCAGATCATGGTGGCGGCCACCTCGATCGGGCCGGGCGCGCTGAACATGGTGACGGCCGCGGGCGTGGCGATGGCGAACCGGTTGCCGGTTCTGCTGATCGCGGGGGACACGTTTGCCAGCCGCCTGCCGGATCCGGTGCTGCAACAGGTCGAACATTTCGGCGATCCGTCGATCACCGCGAACGATGCGTTCAAGCCGGTCGTGCGCTACTGGGACCGGATCGTGCTGCCCGAACAGATCCTGCAATCGCTGCCGCAGGCGGTGGCGACGATGCTCGATCCGGCCGATTGCGGCCCGGCCTTCATCGGCCTCGCGCAGGATACGCAGCAACTGGCCTACGATTACCCCGAGGTCTTCTTTGAACCGAAGGTCTGGAAGGTTCCGCGCCCGCGTGCGGACCGCGATGCGGTGGCTGCGGCGGCGGAGCTGCTGAAGACCGCGAAACGGCCGCTGATCATCTCGGGCGGCGGGGTGCGCTATGCGTTGGCGGGCGAGACGCTGGCGAAATTCGCGGCCGGGCGCGGCATCCCGGTGGTCGAGACCATCGCCGGCAAGGGCACGCTGACGCATGAGGATCCGGTCCACGCCGGGCCCATCGGCATCGTCGGCTCGACCTCGGCCAATGCGCTGGCGCGTGAGGCGGATGTCATCCTCGCCATCGGGACGCGGTTGCAGGATTTCACCACCGGGTCATGGACGGCCTTCGCGCAGGATGCGCAGTTCATATCCGTCAACGCGGCGCGGTTCGATGCGGTCAAGCACCGGGCGCTGTCGGTGGTGGGCGATGCGCGCGAGACGATTGTTGAACTCGATGCCGCGCTGGGCGGCTGGAAGGCGGATGCGGCGCTGTTGAAACACGCCAAGACGCTGTTTGGCGAATGGAACAAGCTGGTCGATGACCTTCAGGCGCCGACGAACGATCCGGTGCCCTCCTATGCGCAGGTCGTGGCGGTGCTGAACAAGGTGGCGGGGCCGAACGACACCCTGATCTCGGCGGCGGGCGGCACACCGGGCGAGGTGGTCAAGGGCTGGCGGGTCAAGAACCCCGACACCTTCGATTGCGAGTTCGGTTTTTCCTGCATGGGCTATGAAATCCCGGCGGGCTGGGGCTGCGCGATGGCGCAGGAGGGCCCGGGTGGCACCGGCGGCACACCCATCGTCATGCTGGGCGATGGGACCTACATGATGGCGAATTCGGATGTCTATTCGGCGGCGCTGACCGGGCACAAGATGGTCGTCGTGGTCTGTGACAACGGCGGTTACGCGGTCATCAACCGGCTGCAACAGGCCAAGGGTGTGCCGGGCTTCAACAACTTGCTGACCGATTGCCGGGTGCAGAACCGCGAAAACCCGCTGCATGTCGATTTCGTCAAGCATGCCGAGGCGATGGGCGCCAAGGCGATCCGGGCCGAAGGTCTCGCCGATCTCGAACGCGCGATGACCGAGGCGCTGGCCCATGACGGGATCACCGTCGTGAACATTGTCTCCGACGCCTGGAAATGGGTGCCGGGCGATGCCGACTGGGAGGTCGGCGTGCCGGAAGTGTCGAATTTCGAAACCGTGCGGGCCGCGCGCAAGGCGCAGGAAAAGATCCGCGAAGCGCAGCGACTGGGGGTGTGACATGAAAGCCAAACTGGGTATTGCCCCGATCGCGTGGTGGAATGACGACCTCGCGGAACTCTCGGATGATGTCTCGCTCGAGGAATGTCTGCGTCAGGCCTCGGTCGCCGGGTTCACCGGCATGGAGACCGGGCGCCGCTTCCCGATGGACATGGCCGAGCTCGGCCCCATCCTCGACCGCTTCGGGATCTCGGTCTGTGGCGGCTGGTTCTCGGGCCTGCTGCTCGATGGGGACATCGAGGCGGAAAAGGACCGCATCGCGCAGCAGATGGCGTTCTTCATCGCGGCCGGTGCGCCCTGCATCGTCTACGGGGAAACCGCGCGCTCGATCCAGGGGGTGCGGGCCGCGCCGCTCGCGACGAAGCCGAAGCTGACCGAGACGGAAATGGCCGCCTACGGGCGCAAGATGTCGGATTTCGCCGACTGGTGCGCGCGTCAGGGGATGCCGATTTCCTACCATCATCACATGGCGGCGGCGGTGGAGACCGAGGCCGAGCTCGACCTCTTCATGAAGCATTCCTCGGTGCCGCTGTTGTTCGACGCGGGCCATATGGCCTTCGCGGGCGGCGACGTGATGCGCGTGGTGGAAAACCATCACGCCCGGATCACCCATGTCCACACCAAGGACATCCGCCGCCCGGTGATCGACGCGCTCGACCGCACGAAGGAGAGCTTCCTTGATGCGGTGATCAAGGGCGCCTTCACCGTGCCGGGCGATGGCTCGCTCGATTTCGAGGCCATCGTCAAGGCTCTGGCCGCCAAGGGGTACGAGGGCTGGTTCGTCGTCGAGGCGGAACAGGACCCGATCGCGAACCCGCCGCTCGCCATGGCGCAAAAGGGTCACAGGGAACTGCTGCGCGTCATGGATGCCGCGGGCTATCAGGTTGTCGGCGCGAAGGTGGTGCAATGAACCGTATCGATGGGAAAGTGGCCGTCATCACCGGCGGCACGCAGGGGCTTGGCGCGGCGATCGCGCGGCTGTTCGCCGAGGCCGGCGCCGCCGGTCTGGTGATCGTCGGGCGCGGCCTCGACAAGGGCAAGGCCGTCGCCAAGGAGATCAGCGACAAGACTGGCGTGCCGGTCGAGATGGTCTCGGCCGATCTTGGCAATATCGATGACGTGCGCGCGATCATCCCGGCCGCCGACAGGCGTTTCGGCCGGGTTGATATCGTCGTGAACGCGGCGGGGCTGACCGACCGTGGCAACATGCTCAACACCTCGCCGGAACTGTTCGACCGGATGTTCGCGGTCAACACGCGCGCGCCGTTCTTCCTGATCCAGGATGCGGCCAAGGTGATGATCCGCGAGGGGATCGAGGGGCGCATCGTCAATATCGGCTCGATGTCGGGCCTGACGGGGCAGCCGTTCCTCGCGCCCTATTCGGCGTCCAAGGGCGCGCTGTCCACCGTTACGCGCCACGCGGGTTTCGCGCTGATGCGCCATCGGATCCATGTGAACCAGCTCGATATCGGCTGGATGAACTCGGATCACGAACGCAAGCTGGTGCTGTCGGAAACCGGCGATCCGACCTTCATCGACCGGATGGCCGCGCAAAAGCCCTTTGGCCGTATCCTCGACCCGAAGGAGGTGGCGAAGGCCGTTCTGTGGATGGCGTCGGACGATGGCGGCATGATGACGGGTGCAGTCATTCCGTTCGACCAGTCGGTCTACGGCGGCTATGACGACGCGCCCGTGCCTGCGGCGAAGCTGGAGGCCTGAGATGCGCACGATCAAGGGGCCGGGGGTCTACCTGGCCCAGTTCGCGGCCGATGACGCGCCCTATAACTCGTTGCCCGGTCTGGCGAAATGGGCGGCGGAGAAGGGGTTCAAGGGCGTGCAGATCCCGACCTGGGATACCCGCCTGATCGACATGGCCAAGGCGGCTGCAAGCGAGACCTATTGCGACGAGATCACCGGGATGCTGGCCGATCACGGGCTGGAGCTGACCGAATTCGCCTCGCATATCACCGGGCAGCTGGTGGCGGTCCACCCGGCGCATGACCAGATCATGGACAGCTTCGCCCCCACCCAGGTGCGCGGCAACCCTGCCGCCCGGCGCGCCTGGGCCGAGGACCAGTTGCGCCTTGCGGTCCGGGCCTCGAAACGGCTGAACATCGACCGGCATGTGACGTTCTCGGGGTCGCTGCTGTGGCCCTATCTCTACCCCTATCCGCAATGGCCCGAGGGGCTGATCGCGGAGGGTTTCGAGGAACTGGCCAAACGCTGGACCCCGATCCTGAACGATTTCGACGCGCATGGCGTGGATGTCTGCTACGAGATCCACCCCTGCGAGGATCTGCACGATGGACATTCGTGGGAATATTTCCTCGAAAAGGTGAACCACCACCCGCGTGCCAACCTGATGTATGATCCGTCGCATTTCGTGCTGCAATCGCTGGATTATCTGGCCTTCATCGACCATTACCACGACCGGATCCGCGCCTTTCACGTCAAGGATGCCGAGTTCCGCCCGGATGGCAAATCGGGCGCCTACGGCGGCTATCAGCCCTGGGCGAAGCGCGCCGGACGGTTCCGGTCCCCCGGCGACGGGCAGGTGGATTTCGGGGCGATCTTCACCAAGCTGTCGACCTATGGGTTTGATGGCTGGGCGGTCCTTGAATGGGAATGCTTCATCAAGAACCCCGAGGATGGCGCCCGCGAAGGCGCGCAGTTCATCGCCGATCACATCATCCGCGTATCGGACCGGGCCTTTGATGATTTCGTGAAATCGGGCGCCGACAAGGGCGCCAACCGGGCGATGCTCGGACTGGAGGACGCATGACCTTGCGGCTTGGAATGGTGGGCGGCGGCGCGGGGGCCTATATCGGCGGCATCCACCGGCTGGCCTCGCGGCTTGATGGGAAATGGATGCTGGTGGCCGGGGCCTTCGACGTGGATCCGGCGCGCGGGCGGGAATTTGCCATTGCCGAGGGGCTCGACCCCGCGCGCAGCTACGGCACCTGGCAGGAGCTGATCGCGGGCGAGGCGGCGCGGGGGGACCGCGTCGATGCCGTGGCGATTTGCACCCCCAACTTCACCCATTACCCGATCGCGCGGGCGCTGATCGAGGCGGGCTTCGACGTGATCTGCGAAAAGCCGCTGACCGCGACGCTGGACGATGCCATTGCGCTGGAACGTTTGGCGCGTGAAAGCGGCCGTTTCGTCGGCGTGACCTATACCTATTCGGGCTATCCGCTGGTGCATGAGGCGCGGGTGCGGATCGCGGCGGGCGAGATCGGCGCGGTGCGCACCGTGCAGGTGGAATACCCGCTCGAATGGATGGCCGCGCCCATCGAGCAGGCCGGAAACCAGCAGGCCGCCTGGCGCACCGATCCCCAAAAGAACGGCCGTGGCGGTTCCATCGGCGATATCGGCACCCATGCCTATCACCTCGCGGGCTTTGTCACCGGGCTGAAACTCGAGAGCCTGACGGCGGATCTCGCGACCTTCGTGAACGGTCGCGCGCTCGATGACAATGCGCATGTGATGATGCGCTATCAGGGCGGCGCGCGGGGGTTGCTGTGGTCCTCGCAGGTGGCGATCGGCAATTCGAACGG
>JAATGA010000262.1 GCA_015654855.1 Rhodobacterales bacterium | reverse complement strand
GTCGACCGTCGGCTGGCTGCCGGTATAGCAGTGGATCGTCGTCATGGATCCGGTGACGATCCCCCAATGCTCATGGATCAGCCTCACCAGCGGCGCCAGCGCGTTGGTCGTGCAACTGGCATTCGACAGGATGCGCTGATCGCCGAGCCTCTCGTCATTCGCGCCCAGAACCACCGTCAGCTCTGCCGCCTTCGACGGCCCGGACACCAGCACCCGCCCTGCCCCGGCGGCGAGTCCACGCCCCGCGATTTCGGCGCTGTCGGCCCGCCCGGTGCATTCCATCACCAGGTCGACGCCCGCCAGATCCAGCACCGAAATATCGGGCGCTCGGTGCAGCGGAATGGCGCGCCCGTTCACCACAAGCACACCGCCCTCCAGCGCGACGGTGCCCTGCCAGGGGCCGAAGGTGCTGTCGAACTGGAACAGATAGGCGCACATCTCGGGCGCGGCGATGTCGTTGATCCCGACAATCTCCAGTCCCGGCCAGCGCGCGGGCGCTTCGGCCCAGGCCCGCAGGACCGATCGTCCGATCCGCCCGAATCCATTCAGGAAAACCCGCATCTCCACCCCCGGCACCCTGTTTCCGCGCGCACGGAACACCCGACGGGCGGCAGATGCAATGGGGTGATCGCCAGGATTTGATCAAATCATGTTTCGACCGCCACGAGGTCGCGCAGAACCGCGCTCAGCGCATCGGCGGCGGCGAGATGGGTGGCCGGCCCCGGCACCGAGGGTGCGATATCCATCGGGCCATAGACCAGCCCCTCGGCCGAGCCATAGCCGGACACCTCGACCCAAACGGCGGCCATCGGCCGGATCGCTGCGATCATCCCGGCATCGACCAGCATGGGATCGTGCTCCAGATCGGCACGGCGTCCCGGTTCGGGAGGCGGCCGGTCGCCCATCCACAGCAACACCAGATCGGCCGGCAACCGGCCGAGCAGATCCCGCATCCGCCGCACCCAGGCCCCGCGCAACTCTTGCGTCACGACCTCGAACCGGTCGGGCGCGGCCTTGCGCAAGGCCGACAGCATATGGCGGGTAAAGTGGAATTCGGTGAAATCCACCTCGGGAAACATCGACCGCAGCAACGGTCCGGGATGCACAAACCGGTCGTTGCGCCGGGGATGGACCGAATAATAGCGGTTCGTCAGGTTCTGCGCGCCGACGATCTGCACCACGACCGCACGCGCCCCCGCCGCCACCTCGATCGCGCCGGGATCGTTCAGATAGACATCCGGCCCGGCATTGGCGCAGCCCAGATTGACCACCTTCATGCCCGTCTGCCGCTCTGTCAGCGTGGCATAGGGCTCGGGCACGTATTTGCCGTATGTCTCGGTCCCGCCCAGAACCGCAATATAATCGCCAGAGAGATCATGCCCGGGCCCGCGAAACAGCAATTTCGACGCCCCATATCGGCATGGAGAATAGTCGAGCGCCTCCGCGCCCGGAAAAACAAAGGCCATCCAACCCACCCATCAGTTCACACCCGTTACCAAACTGTCCGGCGGGGGTTTCCGAATCGTTAAACATCGCATTTGCAGCAATTGCCGCAGAGCTGCCGCCCTTGCGCCTCGACAGGCGCCACGGCTATGGTCTGGTGGAACAATCCGGGGGCGGCATCATGGTGGACATTCGCAAGGTCGGCATCGTCGGCGCAGGCCAGATGGGCAACGGCATCGCCCATGTCTTCGCGCTTGCCGGCTACGACGTGCTGCTGAACGACATCAGCCGCGACAGCCTCGACAAGGCCGTCGCCCTCATCGACAAGAACCTGGAACGTCAGGTCTCGCGCGGCAAGATCGAGGCCGCGACCAAGGCCGAGGCTCTGGCCCGGATTTCCACCACGCTGACGCTGACGGATATCGGCCCTTCGGATCTGATCATCGAGGCCGCGACCGAACGCGAAGAGGTCAAGCAAAAGATCTTTGCCGAACTGCTGCCGCATCTGACGCCGACCACGATCCTGACCTCGAACACCTCGTCGATCTCGATCACCCGACTGGCCAGCCGCACCGACCGGCCGGAAAAGTTCATGGGCTTCCACTTCATGAATCCGGTTCCGGTGATGCAACTGGTCGAGTTGATCCGCGGCATCGCCACCGATCAGGACACCTACCATTCCCTGCTGAAAGTTGTGGAATCGCTTGGGAAAACCGCAGCAAGCGCCGAGGATTTCCCGGCCTTTATCGTCAACCGCATCCTCGTGCCGATGATCAACGAGGCGGTCTATACGCTCTATGAAGGCGTCGGCAACGTGAAGTCGATCGACGAGGCGCTGAAGCTCGGCGCCAACCATCCGATGGGGCCGCTGGAGCTGGCCGATTTCATCGGGCTGGACACCTGCCTTGCCATCATGAACGTGCTTTACGACGGGCTGGCGGATTCCAAATATCGCCCCTGCCCGCTGCTGACCAAATATGTCGAGGCCGGATGGCTGGGCCGCAAGACGCAACGCGGCTTCTACGACTATCGCGGCGAGGTGCCGGTTCCGACCCGGTAAGGCCAGCTTTCGCGGCTTCAGTTGTCCTCGCCGAAGCGGTCGGCGACCAGCGCCGTCAGCGCGTCGGCCAAGGCCTCGGCCTCGGGGCCGCTGGTTGCGATTTCTATGGTCGTCCCGCGCGAGGCGGCCAGCATCAGCAGCCCCATGATGGAATCGCCCGAACAGGACAACCCGTCCTTCGACACCTCGACCCGGGCGTCGAAGCCCTCGACGACCTCGACGAATTTGGCGGACGCGCGCGCGTGAAGGCCCTTTTCGTTGACGATTTGCAGAACCTTCGTGACCAAACCCTAAATGCCCCCGCCCAGATCGAGACTGTTGATATATTTCCGCCCCGCATCAAGGGCTGCGGAAACCGCCTCGGCCACCGGAAGATCGCGCGATTTGGCCAGTTTGATCAGCATGGGCAGATTCGCGCCATAGACGATGCGCCGGTCGCGCCCCGAACAAGCCATCAGCGACAGGTTCGAGGGCGAGCCGCCGAACATGTCCGTCACCACCACCACGCCCGACCCGGTATCCACCCCGTCGGCTGCGGCACAAATCTCGCGCTGCTTGGCATTACGATCGTGGTCTTCCTCGATCGTAATGGCCTGCACGCCTTCCTGTTTGCCGACGACATGCTCGACGGCGGACAGATATTCCCGCGCAAGGCCGCCATGCGCCACGATCACGATACCGATCACGCGCCCATCACCCCGATCCCGTGGGCCGGCGTCGCCGACGCCGCCCTGCGTTCCAGTTCCCGATGACGTTTTGACACCGGCCAGCCGGCTTCCGCAAGCACCTTGCCCAGTTTTTCCGCAACGGCAACCGACCGATGCTGCCCGCCGGTACAGCCGAACCCGATCGAGAGGTAGGATTTCCCCTCCTCAAGGCTGGCGGGCAGGATCATCTGCATCAGGCCCGCGACCCGTTCGAAGAATTCGGCGAACCTCGGGTCCGCCTCGACATAGGCCGCCACCGCCGGGTCGCGTCCGTCGAGTTCCTTCAGCGCCGCCACCCAATGCGGGTTTTGCAGAAACCGGCAGTCGAAGATGAAATCGACCCCGCGCGGCACCCCCCGGCGATAGCTGAAGGACTGCACCGAAACCGCCATGCGCGCGACGGTATCCAGCGCGAACCACCGCGCGATCTCGGCGGTCAGGTCGTGCGGGCTGAATTCGGTCGTGTCGATCAGGTGGTCGGCCCGGGCGCGGATCGGGGCCAGAAGGTCGATCTCGCGTGCGATCCCCTCGACGGCGGTCGACAATTGCATCGGATGCCGGCGGCGGGTCTGCGAATAGCGGCGCGCCAGTTCCGCCTGGCCGCAGTCGAGATAGACCACCTCCAGCCGGACGCGCGGATCGCGGTGCAGACGGTCGATCAGCTCGATCAGGCTGGCGGCGTTGAAATCACGGTTGCGGATGTCGACGCCAAGCGCCACCGGCGCCCCCTGCGGCGGCCCCTCGGTCAGCAGCGGCACCAGCCGCAGCGGCATGTTGTCGATCGCCTCATACCCCAGATCCTCCAGAGCATGGACGGCTGTGGACCGGCCGGCGCCCGAGGGTCCGGTGATCATCACCAGCCGGAAATCGGCCTCGGGTTCAGCCGAGGGCGCGGGCGTGCGAGGAGGGTCGCTCTGGTCTGTCATGCCTGCCGGGCGTTGCGAAGAAGGTGCAAAAGCGCCGCAGCAAGATGGGGGCTTGCCGGTCCAAGCACAAGCGGAAGAGCGACATCGCAGAGATCAATATGATGCACTTGCGGCAAACGCTCTGTTTCCGCCCGGCCAAGCTCAACCGCCAGGGCCAGACGCGCGGGCCGGGCCGGCGGTGCGGTCAGGATGCCGACGCCCCGCGCCTCGATCAGGCCGGCGGTGGCCGGATGGGGGCGGACGACGAGGCCATCCCCCTGGCGCTCGACGAACAGATTGTCGTCGGCGACCAGCCGCGCACCCCACGCCATCAGCAGCAACGCAAGCGAGGATTTCCCCGAGCCCGACGGGCCGAGGATCAGCAGCCCGGCCTCGCCCGCACCGCGACCGACCGCCACGCAGGATGCGTGCAGAAGCAGTTCCCCCGTCGCAGGTCGCGCACCTTCGTCTCTGGTGGCCCCGCGGATTGATCCGCCGGTATCGGCGCGAGCGGATCCGTCGCAATCCGCACCGACCGATCCGGCCTCGGTGCGTCCTCCGGCCAAGACACATGGAGCCGTGCCCTCAGAGCAGGCACCGTCCTGTGGGGTCCCGTCGCGCCCTGCACCGTCTGAACCGGTGCCCGCCGCGCCGTTCTTTCCCGACGCCTCCCCTCCGGTCAAACGGGCAGGCCGACGACGAAGCGCGCGCCAAGCGGGTCCGAGGTCGGATCGGCATTGGTCGGGCGGATGTTCTCGCACCAGATCACCCCGCCATGCGCCTCGACGATCTGCTTCGAGATGGCGAGACCCAGCCCGGAATGGTTGCCGAAATCGCCTGAGGGGCGTTCGGAGTAGAACCGCTTGAACACCTTCTCCAGCGCCTGGTCGGGAATGCCGGGACCGGTATCCTCGACCACCACCAGAACGCGGTTGTCGCGGCGGCGCATCCAGACCCTGACCGCATCGCCATCTTCGCAGAACGAGGTGGCATTGGTGATCAGGTTGACGAAAACCTGGGCCAGGCGCGCCTCAAGCCCCCGGATCAGGATCGGCTCGGCCGGGAAGTCGGTGATGAATTCCACGCCCTTCTTGCCCGCCTGCTCGCCCAGATATTGCGACAGATTGGTCAGCGTCCGGGTAAGGTTGAACTCCTCTTCCTCTTCCTTCACCAGCTCGCTGTCGAGCCGCGAGGCATTAGAAATGTCGCTGACCAGTCGGTCGAGCCGCCGCACGTCATGGTCGATGACATCGAGCAGCTTTTCGCGGTGTTCCTCTTTCCTGACGCAGCGCAGCGAGCCGACCGCCGAGCGCAGGGATGCGAGGGGGTTCTTGATCTCATGCGCGACGTCGGCCGCGAATTGCTCGTTGGCGTCGATCCGGTCGTAAAGCGCCGCGACCATGCCACGCAACGCGACGGACAACCGCCCGATCTCGTCGGGGCGGGCGGTAAGGTCCGGGATGCGCACTCGGCCCGGCGCCATCTTGCGGGCGTCGCGGTCCCGGCCCAGTTCCGCCGCCGCCGCCAGATCTGCCAGCGGATTGGCGATGGTCGAGGCCAGCACCAGGCTGAGGCCGATGGAAACCAGCAGCGCCACGACGAACATTTGCAGGACCTGTTCACGCTCGAACCGGACCAAAGCGTCGATCTCGCCTTCGGCTGAGGTCAGGGCGACCACGCCGGTCACGACGCCGCCCTGCTCGACCGGGCTCGCCACTGTAAACAGCGCCCCGCCATCTGGGCCGCGCCCGGTGTTTACCGCCGTCTCGCCGTTGCGCGCCCGACCGAACAACTCGCGCGCGAGGGTTTCCGGGTCGGCTTTTTCCCCAGAACCCGCGCCCGAGGGGATCACCGCGGACACGCCGTCCCAGACGAAGTTCAGAAAGTCGGTGATGACCGTCGGCCCGCGACGTTCGAGCTTACCCGCGGAGGACGGTCCCTTGCCGGCAGCGACACGCTGACCGGCGCCGTCGAACAAAAAGACCTCGACCCCCGGCCCGATCTCGGCCCCGTCGAGTGCCGTGGGCAGCGCGCGCCCGCCCTCGATCCGCGCCTCGACCACGTCGACCAGCAGCTTCGCCTCGGTCACCAGGCCCTGTTCTCGGCTGAGCACCAGACTGTCGCGGAACGGGTTCAGGAACAGCACGCCGGCGACCATGATGACGATGGCCATCAGGTTGAAAATGATGATCTTCCGCGCCAGCGGCGAGCGGTTCAGCGAGACGATGCCGCGCCGGCCCCGATCCTCGCGCAGCGCGGCCGCATCGGCGGTGGCGTCGGGCGAAACCCAGTCCTCGCCCAGAAGCACCTCACCCGAGCGGGGGGCGGGCTGACCCGTGGTCACGACGCGGAGAGGTGCGGCCGTCATTTTGCCCGCCTTACTCCTCGTTATAGCGGTAGCCGATGCCATACAGCGTCTCGATGGCCGAGAACTCCTCGTCCACGGCGCGCATCTTTTTGCGCAGACGCTTGATATGGCTGTCTATGGTGCGGTCGTCGACATAGACCTGATCGTCATAGGCCACATCCATCAGCTGATCGCGGCTTTTCACGAAGCCGGGCCGCTGCGCGAGGGCCTGAAGCAGCATGAACTCGGTCACAGTCAGCGAGACGTCCTGACCCTTCCAGGTCACGGAATGGCGCAGCGGGTCCATGCGCAGATTGCCGCGCTCCATGATCTTGTTTTCTTCGGTGACGGCGACCTCGCCGGTGGCGATCACATCCTGGCGGCGCAGCAATGCGCGGATCCGCTCGACCAGAAGCCGTTGGCTGAAGGGCTTCTTGACATAATCGTCGGCGCCCATGCGCAGGCCCAGAACCTCGTCGATCTCGTCGTCCTTCGAAGTCAGGAAGATCACCGGCATGGAGGTCTTCTGGCGCAACCGCTGCAACAGGTCCATCCCGTCCATCCGCGGCATCTTGATGTCGAGCACCGCCATATCCGGCAGGCGCCGGTTGAAGGCGTCCAGCGCCGATTGGCCATCGTTATAGGTCTCGACCTCGAACCCTTCGGCTTCCAGAGTCATAGAAACGGACGTCAGGATGTTCCTGTCGTCGTCCACGAGGGCGATCCTTGCCATGGCGATTTTTCCTGTTCTGCTCGTTACTCGTATTTTTCATGCCATGATCCACGTTCCGCGACGTGGAATCAACCAGGTTGTGCGAATCACCTTATCAGACCGGGTTCATCAGGCGTCGAAATTCTGAAGGACTGGCTAATATGCGACACCTGCCGGTCGGGCGGCGGACTGATTGCGCTAGCATTTCGATGATTGCGCTAACCGCCGTCGGATGGACTGTTTATTTCGTCGGGACGCATGATATAGGGGCGGCACGGGCGGCGTATTCAGGCCGGCCGCTTCGGAAAACCAAAGGGCGGCCGATTTGATCCAGGCGCCGCCCGCAGCCGAAAACCGCCGGGAAACCGGCCTCGGGAGAGAGCAAGCAGGATGACTATCGGACGCGTGAACCCGGCGCAGACCCTCGACGCACAAGGCATCACCGGGCTGGGGAACGTCTACTACAACTATCTCGAGCCTGCGCTCGTGGAGGCCGCGGTGGCGCGCGGCGAGGGGCATCTGGGCAAAGGGGGTGCCTTCCTTTGCACGACCGGCCAGTTCACCGGCCGCTCGCCCAAGGACAAACATGTGGTCCGCACCCCCGGCGTCGAAAACACGATCTGGTGGGAAAACAACGCCGCCATGACGCCCGAGGCCTTCGACCGGCTGTATACCGATATGCTGGAGCATATGAAGGGCCGCGACTACTTCGTCCAGGACCTCTATGCCGGCGCCGACCCCGAGCATCGCCTGGATGTGCGGGTGGTGACGGAACTGGCCTGGCACAACCTGTTCATCCGCCATCTGCTGCGCCGCCCCGAGCGCGCGGAACTTGAAAGTTTCGTCCCCGAATTCACGATCATCAACTGCCCGTCGTTCAAGGCCGACCCGGCGAAGCACAGCTGCCGCTCGGATACCGTGATCGCGCTGAACTTCGAGAAAAAGCTGATCCTGATCGGCAATACCGAATACGCGGGCGAGAACAAGAAGTCGGTCTTCACCCTGCTGAACTACATCCTGCCCGGCAAGGGCGTGATGGCGATGCACTGCTCGGCCAACCACGCGATCGGCAACCCCAACGACACCGCCGTCTTCTTCGGCCTGTCGGGCACCGGCAAGACCACGCTGTCGGCCGACCCCAGCCGCATCCTGATCGGCGACGACGAGCACGGCTGGTCGGACAAAGGCACCTTCAACTTTGAAGGCGGCTGCTATGCCAAGACCATCAACCTGTCGGCCGAGGCCGAGCCGGAGATCTACGCGACCACGCACCGCTTCGGGACCGTGATCGAGAACATGGTCTACGACCCCGAGACCTTCGAGCTGGACTTCACCGACTCGAGCCTGACCGAGAATATGCGTTGCGCCTATCCGCTCGACTATATCTCGAACGCCTCGCCGACCGGCCTGGGCGGGCAGCCGAAGAATGTGATCCTGCTGACCTGCGACGCCTATGGCGTTCTGCCGCCGATCGCGCGGCTGACGCCGGCGCAGGCGATGTATCACTTCCTGTCGGGCTTCACCTCGAAAACCCCCGGCACCGAACGTGGTATCGTGGAACCGACGCCGACCTTCTCGACCTGTTTCGGCGCGCCCTTCATGCCGCGCCGCCCCGAAGTCTATGGCAAGCTGTTGCAGGAAAAGATCCGGACGACCGGTGCCTCCTGCTGGCTGGTCAACACCGGCTGGACCGGCGGCGCCTTCGGCACCGGCAAGCGGATGCCGATCAGGGCGACGCGTGCCCTGCTGACCGCTGCGCTCGACGGCTCGCTCGGCGATGTGGAGTTCCGCAAGGATCCGAACTTCGGCTTCGAGGTTCCGGTCGCGCTGCCGGGCGTCGACACGCAATTGCTGGACCCGCGCGAGACCTGGGCCGACAAGGCCGCCTATGACGCGCAGGCGCAAAAGCTGATCGGCATGTTCTCGAAGAACTTCGCCCAATATGTGGATCACATCGACGACGATGTGAAAGCCGCCGCCATCGGCTGATGTCGCGCCGCGGGTTCGCCCTTTCGACGGCCCTGGCCGTTCTGCTGTCAGGCCCTGCACCCGCAGGGCCTGATGCGTCTGTGCAGCCCTTCCGGGCCGGAGCCGTCGGCCTGCTCGACTGGGGCATCTTCTGCGCGGATCAGCCGATGGACCGCGAGGCCGCGCCCGGCACGGTCGCCGGCTGGCTGCATGTCCCGCGCGAGGACATTCCCTTTCACTGGCCGGGCCTGCGCCAGGTGCCCGCCGCCATCGGCATCGGTTTCGGCATCCGCGCCGCCGGGGCCGCCGCGCCGATCCCGGGCGCCACGGTGATCGTCACCCGCCCGGGTCCCGACGGCAAGCCTCTGCGCGAAAGCTGGACCTCGGATTTCGGGGCGGAGGAGCCGTCCTTCTCGTTCTTTCGCTTCGACACCCCGGACGAAATGCAGACCGGCCCCTGGGATTTCCAGATCTACAAGAACGGCGAGCGGCTGGCCCAGGTCGGCTTTACCGTCGTCGATGCCGGGGTGATGCCGGAAATCGTCAACACCTGCACCGGGCATCTGTCCTGATCCGCCGGAATTTCTTCGGGACACTTTAGTTCGCACCAATAACATCACGCGAATTATTATTGCGCTGCAACTGCGAAGACGCTACCCCGATGCCAGAGGGAATCTGGAGGATAGCCATGGCTGACGGACAAACGCCCCCCGGCGCACCACTGCTTCAGGATCTCGGCGCGCTGTGCGATGCGGCTCTGCCCGAGGTCACGGCCCTGGTCGAGGCCGGACGCGAGGCTTTGCGCGCCCGGGTCACACGCAACGGCAAGGTCTCCGCCGCCGCCCTGGAAGAGGCGCAGTTCGCCGCCCATGCCCTGTCCTGGCTCGCCACCTATAGCGAGGCCCTTCGCCAGTTGCGCATCTGGGCCGACCGTCTGGCGACCGCCGGCAGCCTGGGCCAGATCGAGGCGCTGATCCTGCAAATCGGCTTTGGCGAATATCTGGCGCAGATCTACGGCGGCATCCCGATGAGCCAGGGAGAGATGGCGCGGCTGGCCGACCTCGGCCTTTCCGCAATGCCCGGCCCGGCGGCGGCGGCGCTGATCGCCGGCGGAAATACCCCCGGCGCCCGCGGGGCGCTGGTCGCGCTGATGCGCGAGAGCCAGGGCCGCGCGACCTTTGGCGCGACCGGACTCGACGACGAGCTGGAGATGATCCGCGACCAGTTCCGCCGCTTTGCCGATGAGAAGGTCATTCCTCACGCGCATGACTGGCACCTGAAGGACGAGTTGATCCCGATGGAGATCATCCGCGAACTCGCCGATCTCGGCGTCTTCGGCCTGACCATCCCCGAGGAATATGGCGGCCTCGGCCTGACCAAGGCCTCGATGGTCGTGGTCTCTGAGGAACTTTCGCGCGGCTATATCGGCGTCGGTTCGCTTGGCACCAGGTCCGAGATCGCGGCGGAACTGATCCTTTGCGGCGGCACGCCCGAGCAAAAGGCCGAATGGCTGCCGAAACTCGCCAGCGGGGAAATCCTGCCGACCGCCGTCTTCACCGAGCCGAACACCGGATCCGACCTCGGCAGCTTGCGTACCCGCGCGGTGCGGGTCGAGGATGGGTGGGAGGTTACCGGCAACAAGACCTGGATCACCCATGCCGCCCGCACGCATGTGATGACCCTGCTCGCCCGCACCGATCCCGACACGACCGACTGGCGCGGGCTGTCGATGTTTCTGGCGGAAAAGACCCCGGGCACCGATGCGGACCCCTTCCCCACCCCCGGCATGACCGGCGGCGAGATCCCGGTTCTGGGCTATCGGGGCATGAAGGAATACGAACTCGGCTTCGACCGCTTCGGGGTGAAGTCGGAAAACCTGCTGGGCGGCCAGCCCGGCCAGGGCTTCAAACAACTGATGCAGACATTCGAGTCCGCCCGCATCCAGACCGCCGCCCGCGCCATCGGCGTGGCTCAGGCGGCGCTGGAATGCGGGTTGCAATATGCGGAGGATCGCAAGCAGTTCGGCAAGCCGCTGGTCGAGTTTCCCCGCGTCGCCGGCAAGCTCGCCATGATGGCGGTCGAAATCGCCATCGCCCGGCAGCTCACCTATTTCAGCGCCTGGGAAAAGGATCACGACCGGCGCTGCGACCTTCAGGCCGGGATGGCGAAACTGCTCGGCGCGCGCGTCGCCTGGGCGGCAGCGGACAATGCCTTGCAGATCCACGGCGGCAACGGTTTCGCGCTGGAATACCGGATCAGCCGCATCCTCTGCGACGCGCGGATCCTCAATATCTTTGAAGGTGCGGCGGAGATCCAGGCGCAGGTGATTGCGCGCCGCCTGCTCGACTGATCAGAGCGCCGGTTCCGCCAGCCGCCCCACGCCCCCGCGCGAGGGGCGGGGCGCACCGAGTCGCGGGTGCAGCCGGCGCGCCAGCATCCCCGCCACCGCCAGCCCCGCCGCCCCGGCGATAAAGATGCCCGGCAGCGGCGCCACCAGCAGCACCACCCAGGCGACGCCCGGCGTCACGATGCCGGATACGTCGCGAAAGCTGGAATAGACCGCCGACATCTCGGTCCGTTCCGACGGTTTGACCGCCATCAGGAAGGGCAGCCCCCCCACCACGTCCAGCGTGACGAGGAAGAACGAGGCCACCATGACCGAGACCACGGTGATCCAGGGCAAGGGCGCGGCGATCCCGGCCAGGGCGAAGAATCCCGCACAGATCATGAAGGCCCCGGTGACCGAGCGGCGGACGCCCGCGGCGCGGGCGCGGGCCAGAATCCAGGGCGTGATGAACAGCAGGGCGTTCGACAGCGACAGGGCCACGCCCGCCGCCTTGTCGCCCAGACCCGACTGCACGCAGAACACCGGCAGATAGACGACATAGACCCACCACCCGCAGGACCGGATCACTGCGAACACCCAGCCCGCGATCAGCCGGGGCTGCCGCGCGAACCGGCCCAGATAGGCCAGCGGATTGGGCGCCCGCCCCTTGGCCCGGGCGATCTGCTTGCCGTTTCCCAGCCGCAGAACCCAAAAGACCGCGATCAGCGTCACCACGAAGGCCGCCGAGAGCAGAAAAGGTGCGGGCGCCCACAGGCTGCGCAGCCAGACCCCGAGCATCGGCCCGATCGCCCAGGGCGTCGCCGCATACAGCATCTGGATCGACTGCCCCCTGCCCAGTTCCGCCCGGGGCACATAGTCGAGCACATAGGCGTTGAAGCAGACGAAGACCGTCGCCGTCGCCGCCGCGTTGCACATCAGCGCCAGCGAGATGCTCGTCGGCGTGCCGACGATGGCAAGCGCCATACCGATCAG
>JAATGA010000340.1 GCA_015654855.1 Rhodobacterales bacterium | reverse complement strand
TGTTCGTGAACCTGATCTGGGCCTTTCACTACGCCAACCTCTACCATTCCCGGGCCGGGGGCGGCGGGCTCGACTTCCCCGGCGAGGACGAGCCGTTGTTCACCGATCTGTGCTATTTTTCCTTCGTCATCGGCATGACCTGCCAGACCTCGGATGTGCAGATCACCTCGACGCCGATGCGGCGGGTGGCGGTGACGCAGGGCCTTGTCGCCTTCGCCTTCAACCTGGGTGTGCTGGCGCTGCTGGTCAACATCATGGCCGGGGTGCTGTAGGGCAGGAGATCAGGCCGCGCGGCCCGTCGCCGCCAGGTCCGCGAGCACCGCCTCCGGGTCCGCCGGCCGCCCCGCCGCATGGTTGGCCACCGCCCGGCCAAAGGCCGCGAACAGCGGGCGCGACACCGGGTCGCTGTCGGCGTTCCATTCCGGGTGCCATTGCACCGACAGGGTAAAGCCCGGCGCGCCGGCGATATGGATCGCCTCGGGCGTGCCGTCGGGCGCCTCGCCCTCGATCACGATGCGGGCGCCGGGGCGCGCGATCCCCTGACCGTGGAGGGTGTTGGTCATCACCTCCTCAGCGCCGATCAGACGGTGGAAGATCCCGCCGGGGGTGAAGCTGACCTTGTGGCGCAGGGCGAACTTTTCCTCGACCGTGCCGTCGGGGGGCATCCGGTGGTTCATCCGCCCGGGCAGGTCGCGGATCTCGGGGTAGAGCGAGCCGCCCATGGCCACGTTGACCTCCTGAAAGCCGCGGCAGATGCCGAGGAAGGGCAGGCCGCTGTCGACGCAGGCCCGGATCAGCGGCAAGGTGATCGCGTCCCGCGCCCGGTCGAAGGCGCCATGGGCGGGCGTCTCCGCCTCGCCATATTCGCTGGGATGGACGTTGGGCCGCCCGCCGGTCAGCAAAAAGCCGTCGCACAGTTCCATCAGTTCCGCCACCGAGACGAAGCGCGGATCCGCCGGCACGATCAGCGGCATGGCGCCCGAGACCTCGGCCACGGCGCAGCTGTTCAGCACGCCGCCGGTCGTGGCCTCGAACTGGTTGTTGACCAGGCTGGTGTTGCCGATGATGCCGACAACCGGGCGGCGGGAGGGGGGCGGACGGCGGGAGGGGGGGCGTGAACGGGACATGGCGACGGGCCGCAAAGGGGGAGGACGGGTAAATCTTAGGGATCGAATCGCCCGGCGGAAAGCGGCACCGTCGCACATCCGCACATTCCCTGCCGCACCGATGCGGAATTACGCCGCCGACGCGCCCCATATCACCGTCCCTGCCTCGGCCCGTTCACGCGAAGCTGATGGCGAAAGGACTTGCCTTCCCCCCGCAGGAAGGTCGCAGTTTGCCCCGAAACCTGCCGAAGCAGAGGAGTCTCGTCATGTCCCGGTTCACCATTCCCGCCGCCGCCTTCGCTCTCGCCGCCGCCCTCGCAGGCCCGGCCCCCGCGCAGGAGATGGATCACTCCGGCCATGCGACGGCCGCCGATCCGGCATCGGACAATCCGGCGGTGACGGCCTTCGAGGATGCGGCGATGTCGATGCACGAAGGGATGTCCATCGACTACACCGGCAAGCCGGATGTCGATTTCGTGCGCGGCATGATCCCGCATCACGAAGGCGCGGTCGCCATGGCGAGGGTCGAACTGCAATATGGCACAGACCCGGAAATCCGCGCCCTCGCCGAGGCGGTCGTCAAGGCGCAGGAGGCCGAGATCGCCTTTATGAAGGAATGGCTGGCGAAGAACGACAAGTGAAGGGGAGGGGGCGCTGCCCCCTCTTACGCTTCGGCCGCGACCACCGCAGCGGCGGCAGAGAGCGCGCCTTGCCCGTGCGGGATGCCAAGCGCTTTCAGTCCGGCCTCCATCACAGCCAGCGCGCCAAGCGTCATATGGGCGTTCACATGGCCCATATGGGCGACGCGCAGCCAGCCGTCCGCCGGCACCTGGCCCAGGCCGATGCCGAGGGTGACGCCAGCCTCCGTCTCGGTCCATTGCCGCAGGCGGGCGGCATCGGGGCTGCCGAAGCGGGCGGCGGTCACCGAATGGCCGCGCGCCGCCGGATCGGCGACGTTCAGCGCGATGGCGGGGTTGCCGGCGCCCCAGGCGTCGATGGCGACATGGACCGTGCGGGCCAGAGCCTTGTGGAGGTTCCAGACATTCGGCAGCCCCTCTTCCCCGATCATGTCCAGCGCCTCGCGCAGGGCGAAGAGGTGATGCGTCGGCGCGGTGCCGGCCCAGTATTGCCAGAACTCGGCCGCATCGGCGCGCGGGCCCCAGTCCCAGTAGGGGGTGCGCAGATCCGACCTGGCGGTCACCGCCCGCGCCTTTTCGGAGAACCACACGAAGCCCAGGCCCGGCGGGGTCATCAGCCCCTTTTGGCTGGCCGCGACGGTGACATCGACGCCCCAGGCGTCCATCCGGTATTCGTCGCAGCCCATCGTCGCGATGCAATCCACCGCCAGCAGCGCCGGATGCCCGGCCGCGTCGATGGCGGCGCGCAATGCGGGCACATCGGATTTCACCGAACTGGAGGTGTCCACATGCGTGGCCAGAACCGCGCGGATCCGGCCTTCGGTATCGGCGCGCAGCGCGGCCTCCAGCCTTGCCGGGTCGATGGCGGTCGACGTGCCGAAGTCGATCATCTCGACCTCGACCCCCATGGCGCGGGCGCTTTCCGCCCAGCCATGGCCGAACCGGCCCGTCGCCAGCACCAGCGCCTTGTCGCCCCGGCTGAAGAGGTTGGCATTCGCCGCCTCCCATGTGCCGTGGCCGTTGGCGATAAAGATCGCCACGTTTTCCGCCGTGCCCGCCAGGGCGCGCAGGTCGGGCCACAGCGTTTCGGTCAGATCGGCGAGCGGGCCTTCGTAGATGTTGGGCGAGGGGCGCTGCATCGCGGCCAGCACCCGGTCGGGCATGACCGAGGGGCCGGGAATGGCGAGATAGGGGCGGCCGTTGGCAAGGGTCATGGGTGCTGGTTCCTGAATCCTGGACGGCGCGAGGGCTACGCCCGCCGCCGGGCAAGGTCAACGCCGTGCGGAAGGGCGCAGGCACTCCGCCCGCATTCTTGACCTCTGCCCCTGCCGGATGCCAGCCTGCCCGGACCGAAGCAGAGGGGAGCCATGGAACAGGTCGAAGGCGGCTGTTTTTGCGGACAGGTCAGGTTCGTGGCCCGGGGGCGGCCGTATCGGGTCGGCATCTGCCACTGCCTCGACTGCCGCAAGCATCACGGGGCGCTGTTCCATGCTTCGGCGATCTTTCCGGCAGAGGCGGTCGTGGCGACGGGAGAGACCCGCGACTGGAAAGGCCGGCATTTCTGCCCACGCTGCGGCTCGCCTGTCTTCGGGCAAAGCGGCGATGAGGTCGAGGTCAACCTCGGCGCGCTGGATGTGGTGGACGGGTTCGTCCCGACCTATGAACTTTGGACGATCCGGCGCGAGGGCTGGCTGCCGGAGTTTTCCGGGATGCGGCATTACCCTCGCAACCGGGAAGGGATGGGGCGGGACGAGGGGTAGGGCGGTCCGCCCCCGTTCGGCAGGCGTGGTCTGGTCCTGCCCGGTGCCGTGCCGTTCTCAGCCGCGGCCGTCCGGGAAGGCGATGTTCCTGGGACCGGGCGGCGGGAACTGATGCAGGTTCCGCCGCCCGGGCCGTCATTCCAGCTCGATCAGCAGATCCTAGGCGTCGATCTGCGCGCCGGGGGTGACGTGGATGGCCTTGACCACGGCTTCGCGGTCGGCGGTCAGGCCGGTCTCCATCTTCATCGCCTCGATGGTCAGCAGCAAGTCGCCGGGGCGGACCTTCTGGCCCGCCGTCACCGCCACGCCCGCCACCGAGCCGGGCATCGGCGCGCCGACATGGTTCGGGTTGCCCTCGGCGGCCTTGGGGCGGGCGGCGGTTTTCGCCTTGACCAGGCGGTTCGGCACGCGCACCGCGCGGGGCTGGCCGTTCAGCTCGAAGAACACCTTGGTGTCGCCCTCGTCCGTCGTCTCGCCAAGCGTCTGGAACAGCACCTCAAGCGTCTTGCCGGGGTCGATCTCGATGGAAATCGCCTCGCCGGGTTCCATGCCGTAGAAGAAGGTCTTCGTCGGCAGGGCGCGCACCGGGCCGTAGGTCTTGTTGCGGCTGGCATAGTCGGTGAAGACCTTGGGATACATCAGATATCCGTTCAGATCCTCATCGTCGATGTCCCGCCCCGTGGCCTCGGCAGCCTTTGTGCGCGTGGCCTCAAGGTCCACGGGGGCCAGGTGCTTGCCGGGCCGTTCGGTCGAGGGGGCCTCGCCCTTCAGCACTTTTTTCAGGATGCCTTCGGGCCAGCCGCCGGGGGGCTGGCCGAGATTGCCTTTCAGCATATCGACGACCGACTCCGGGAAGGCGACATCGACGCCGGGGTCTTCCACCTGGGCGCGGGTCAGACCCTGCGCCACCATCATCAGCGCCATGTCGCCCACCACCTTGGACGAAGGCGTGACCTTCACGATATCGCCGAACATCCGGTTGGCGTCGGCATAGGCCTGGGCAACCTCGTGCCAGCGCTCCTCCAGCCCCAGAGAGCGGGCCTGGGCCTTGAGGTTGGTGAACTGCCCGCCGGGCATTTCGTGCAGATAAACCTCGGAGGCCGGGGCGGAGATGCCGGATTCGAACGCGGCATACTGGGCACGCACATGCTCCCAGTAGATCGAAAGCTGTCGGATCACGCCCATGTCGAGCCCGGTGTCGCGTTCGGTATGGCGCAGTGCCTCGACAATGGAGCCAAGCGCCGGTTGCGAGGTGCCCCCCGCAAAGGCGTCCATCGCCGCATCGACCGCATCCACCCCGGCATCCGCCGCCGCGATGATCGTCGCGGCCGAGGCACCCGAGGTGTCATGCGTGTGGAAATGGATCGGCAGCCCGACCTCTTCCTTCAGCGCCTTGAAAAGGACGCGGGCCGAGGGGACCTTCAGCAGCCCCGCCATGTCCTTCAGGCCGAGGATATGGGCCCCCGCAGCCTCCAGTTCCTTCGCCATGCCGATGTAGTATTTCAGGTCGTATTTCGACCGGTCGGGGTCGAGCAGATCGCCGGTGTAGCAGATCGTACCCTCGCAGATCTTGTCGGCCGCGATCACCGCATCCATGGCGACGCGCATGTTTTCGACCCAGTTCAGGCTGTCGAAAACGCGGAAGACATCGACGCCCGAACTCGCGGCCTGCGCGACGAAGGCCTGGACCACATTGTCGGGATAGTTGGTGTAGCCCACCCCGTTCGAGGCGCGCAGCAGCATCTGCGTCAGGATGTTCGGCATCCGGGCGCGGATGTCGCGCAGCCGCTGCCAGGGGCATTCCTGAAGGAAGCGGTAAGCCACGTCGAAGGTGGCACCCCCCCAGCATTCGACCGAGAACAGGCCGGACATATCGGCGGCATAGGTGGGGGCCACGCGGATCATGTCGATGGACCGCATCCGGGTGGCGAGCAGGCTCTGGTGCCCGTCGCGCATCGTGGTGTCGGTGATCAGCAGGCGCGTCTGATCCTTCATCCAGTCGGCGACGGCCTTCGGGCCTTTCTCGTCCAGCAACTGCCTTGTGCCGGGCATGACCGTGGCCTTCGGCGCGGGGGCCTTCGGCGTCTTCACATCCGCCGCGGGCTTCGGCCGGCCCGCCGTCTCGGGGTGCCCGTTCACGGTGATGTCGGCGATATAAGTCAGGATCTTGGTCGCGCGATCCGCCCGCTTCTTGAAGTTGAAAAGCTCGGGCGTCGTGTCGATGAACTTCGTCGTATAGGTGTTGTCGAGGAAGGTCGGGTGTTTCAGCAGGTTGATCACGAAGTCGATGTTGGTCGACACGCCCCGCACCCGGAACTCGCGCAGGGCGCGGTCCATCCGGGCGATGGCCTGCGCGGGGGTGGGCGCCCAGGCGGTGACCTTGACCAGCAGCGAGTCGTAATAGCGCGTCACGACCGAACCGGCATAGGCGGTGCCGCCGTCCAGCCGGATGCCGTTGCCGGTGGCCGAGCGATAGGCGGTAATGCGCCCGTAATCGGGGATGAAGTTGTTCTGCGGATCCTCGGTGGTGACGCGGCACTGGATCGCATGGCCCGACAGGTGGATCTCGGACTGGCTGGCCTTGCCGGTCGCCTCGGCGAGCGTCTTGCCCTCGGCGATCAGGATCTGGGCCTGAACGATGTCGATCCCCGTAACCTCTTCGGTCACGGTATGCTCGACCTGGACGCGGGGGTTCACTTCGATGAAGTAGAATTTGCCCTCGTCCATATCCATCAGGAATTCGACGGTGCCGGCGCATTCGTAATTCACATGGGCGCAGATCTTGCGGCCCATTTCGCAGACCTCGGCGCGCTGCTCGTCCGTGAGGTAGGGGGCGGGGGCACGCTCGACCACCTTCTGGTTGCGCCGCTGCACGGTGCAGTCGCGCTCGAACAGATGATAGATCTCGCCATGGCTGTCGCCGAGGATCTGCACCTCGACATGGCGGGCGCGCTGGATCATCTTTTCCAGATAGCCCTCGCCATTGCCGAAGGCGGCGACGGCCTCGCGGCGGCCTTCCTTCACCTTGGCCTCAAGCTCCTCGGCGTTCAGGATCGGGCGCATTCCCCGCCCGCCGCCGCCCCAGGACGCCTTGAGCATCAGGGGAAAGCCGATTTCGGCGGCCTCGGCGCGGATCACGTCGAAATCCTCGCTCAGCACTTCCGTGGCGGGAATGACCGGCACGCCGGCGGCGATGGCGACCTTGCGGGCCGAGGCCTTGTCGCCGAGCGCGCGCATCGTATCCGCCTTCGGCCCGATGAAGGTGATGCCGGCCACCGTGCAGGCATCGACGAAATCGGGGTTCTCGGACAAAAGGCCATAGCCGGGGTGGATCGCATCCGCCCCCGCCATCTTCGCCACGCGGATGATTTCCGGGATCGAGAGATAGGCGCCCACCGGCGACAGCCCCTCGCCAATCCGGTAAGCCTCGTCCGCCTTGAAGCGGTGAAGCGACAGCTTGTCTTCCTCTGCATAGACCGCGACGGTCTTTTTGCCCATCTCGTTGGCCGCCCGCATCACGCGGATCGCGATTTCCCCACGGTTGGCGACAAGAATTTTTCGGAATTCAGGCATGGCTCAACTCTCCCCGGCTGGCGCGCGTGCCAGGGTCACGTTAGCCTTGCTGCGGTGCGGCGCAAGATGGCGCCGCCACGGAACTGTAAACTTTGCGAAATATTCAGGGTGAAGTTTGCAGCCGCAAATCCCGCGCGGGCCGGGAAGGGCGGGCCGGGGGCGTGATGCCCCCGGGGGTCACTCCACCGTGCGCCCGGCGGGCTGGTTCAGCAGATCCTCGCGCAGGATCAGCGCGAAGGCGAAGCCGACGACGGCCAGCGCCACCACCCACCAGAAGATCGGGCTGATCGCATGGGTGGTCGCATCCGCCAGTTGGCCGCGCAACTCCGCAGGCATTTTTGCCATGGATTGCGGCCCGATCTCGCCCGCCTGAAGGCTGACTTCAGGGCCGAGCGCCGAGGCGAGGCGCGTCGCGAAGAGCGCGCCGAAGACCGCGACCGCGAGCGAGCCGCCGATCTGGCGGAACATCACCCCGGCGGCGGTGGCGGTGCCGAGCAGCGGGCGCGGCACGGCGTTCTGCACCGCCGTCGTCACCACCGGAAAGATCGACCCGGTGCCGAGGCCGAAGACCAGGATCGACAGCACGAACCGCCAGGACGGGCTGGACGCGTCCAGCGTCGCCAGCGCCGCCGCACCAAGGCCAAGCGCCGCCATGCCGAACATCGGCAGGATGCGATACCGCCCGGTCCGGCCCATATGCCGCCCGGCATAGGTCGAGGCGGACAGAATCCCCACCGTCATCGGCACCATCATCAGGCCCGAGGCCGTGGGGCTGAACCCTTGCGCGATTTGCAGGAAGATCGGCACGAAGGTCAGCGCCCCCAGCATCGCCG
>JAATGA010000443.1 GCA_015654855.1 Rhodobacterales bacterium | reverse complement strand
TTCGCACTGTGCTACCCGATCGCCTATTATATGGCGCAGTCGGCTACCGCGCAGAAGCTGCGCCTCGTGCTCCTGCTGCTGATCATCCCTTATTGGGTGAACGACATCCTGCGCGCCTTCGCCTTCCGGATCCTGCTGTCCGACGGCGGTTTCATCAACAATCTGTTGATCTGGATGGGGGTGATCGACACGCCCATCAACTTCATCGGCGCCAATGTCGCGCTCTATGTGGCGCTCGCCTATTCGCACCTGCTGATCATGATCTTCCCACTCTACAACGCCATCGACAGCCTCGACCGCAATCAGGTCGAGGCAGCCCGCGACCTGGGTGCGCCTTGGTGGCACATCCACCTCTTCGTCGTCATGCCGCATGCGAAGCCCGGCATCGCGTCCGGAATGACGCTGTGCTTCATGCTGACGGCGGGCGCCGTGGCCACGCCACTGGTGCTGGGCGGGCCGAATTCGCTGTGGTTCACGCCCATCGTCTACGACCGCTTCTACCAGCTCTTCGACTGGCCGCAGGGGGCTGCCTATGCGCTCGTCCTGCTGCTCGCCTGCATTGTCTTCGTGCTCGGCGTACTCAAGATCTCGGGGCTCAAGCTCGGCGAGGTGACGAAATGAAGTCCGATCTTCTCACCCGTATCGTGGTGCCGCTCTATCTCGTGCTGTTCTTCACCTTCCTGCTCGGGCCCTTGGTGGTGATGGGGGTCTCGGCCTTCAACACCCCCGCCTATCCGCAGGTCTGGCCGATCGAAGGCGTCACCCTGCGCTGGTTCGGCGAGCTGCTGACCGACCGCGAGATGATCGAGGGCCTGCAAACCAGCCTGATCATCGGCATCGCGGTGGTCTGCCTCTCGGTGCCGATGGGTCTCGCGGGCGCCATCGTGATGACCCAGCTCTTCGCTTCGGCGCGCTCTTTCTACTACTTTATCGTCGTCGCGCCGATCCTGACCCCGGGCATCGTCATCGGTATCGAGACGGTGGTCTTCTGGCGCGACTTCAGCGGCCTCACCGGGTTGCGCAGCCTCATCTACAACGGCAAAATTCTGACCATTCTGGCGCAGTCGAGCTTCGTATCCTCCTACTGCATGCTGATCATCATGGCCCGACTGCAGCGGTTCGACCGCGCACAGGAAGAGGCCGCGCTCGATCTCGGCGCCTCCTACCCGCAGGTATTCCGCGATATCCTGCTGCCGTTCCTGCGCCCCGCGATCCTGTCTTCGGCCATGCTCGCCTTCCTCACCTCCTTCGAGAACTACACCGCCACCACCTTCGCCATCCTCGCCGACAAGACCATGACCACCGTCCTTGCCGGACGCGTCCGCATGGGTTCCTCGCCCGAGATCAGCGCGCTTGCGACCATCATCGTCATCCTCACCATCGTCGGGGCCCTTACCTTCGAGGCCATCAAACGAAAGCAGGACAGACAGCTCGCCTTCGCCCGCAAGGCCGCCCGCGACGAAGAGGCCGCCGAGCTCGCCACCCAGACCCCATGACGATCGTAGCCGCGCCATCGGGGCGCGGTTGCCAACCACACTCCGAAAGGCACATGACATGGCTCCTCGCGTCGATAGCGTGACATCGACCCCCAACTTGCCGCAGGCGGCCGATGTGGTCATCGTCGGCGGCGGCATTGTCGGCGTCACCGCCGCACTGCATCTGGCCGAAAAGGGCATCTCCGTCGCCCTCGTCGAAAAGGGCATCGTTGCGGGCGAACAGTCGGGGCGCAACTGGGGCTGGTGCCGCGAACAGCTGCGCACCGTGCCCGAACTCCCGCTAGCGATGCGCTCGCTCGCGCTGTGGCGCGGCTTTGCCGAGCGTATCGGCGAAGACGCGGGCTTTCGCCAGACCGGCATGATGGTCGTCACCAAGGACCAGTCGGAGATCGAGACCTGGCGCCAGTGGCTCGAGAACACGAAATCCTTCGGCCTTGCGGGCGGGTTGCTGAATGCCGCCGAGGTCAAAGCCAAGATCCCGCTGACCTCGGAAAACTGGATCGGCGCGATCTGGTCGCCGACGGACGGCTGGGGGGAACCCGCGATCTCGGCCCCGGCCATCGCGCGCGCAGCGCAGCGCAAGGGCGCCGCCATCATCCAGAACTGCGCCGTGCGCGGATGGGAAACTTCGGGCGGCCAGATCTCGCATGTGGTGACCGAGCGCGGTACGATCCGTACCTCGCGCGTCATCGTGGCGGCGGGCACGTGGTCGCAGTTGCTGCTGCGTAATCAGGGCATCCGCGATTTCATCCAGTCGGGCGTCTATGCCACCGCCTTCCGCACCGAGGCCGGACCAGAGGTCTTTGCCGGCGGCGTCGGCAGCCCGTATTTCTCCTACCGGCACCGTACCGACGGGGGCTATACCATCGGCCTGTGTGGGCGTGGGCGGGTCGAGATCACACCCATGGGCATCCTGCAGGCACGCCATTTCCTGCCGCTCTTCTTCTCGCGCCGCGGCGATCTAATGCTGCGTGTAGGCAAGTCCTTCTTCGACGGACCTTTCGCCATACACCGTTGGCGACTCGACCGCCCCTCGCCGTTCGAGCGCCATCGCCGTTACGATCCACCACCGAACTCCGAGATCGCCGCCGCAGGCATCAAGGCCTTTCACGCCGCCTATCCCTCGATGCAGGGCGCGGGCATTGCCGAAAGCTGGGGCGGCATGATCGATTCAACCCCGGACGCAGTGCCGGTCATCTCGCCCGTCGCAGGCCACCCCGGCTGCATCCTCGCGAGCGGTTTCAGCGGCCACGGTTTTGCCATCGGCCCGGCTGCGGGCGAAATGGCGGCCGAGATGGCGATGGACGACAAAGCCACCGTCGATCCGACCCCCTTCCGCCTTGGCCGGTTCCGCGACGGGACCCAGCACGGCATCCACCGCTGGATCTGATCGCGGGGGATCCTTGAGCGCATAATACCAAGCTACGAATAGTGGCTCTTGAGGCTTGCGCGCAGCAAGGGGTGCTGATTCAATATGTCGAACGATTGGCGTGTGCCATGACCACAGCGCGTCATTTTGTGAAAGCCAGGCGGGATGCCGCCCCTCGGTGCTCCTTAAGGAACTCTTGAAGCTTCAACGCCTTTTCGCTGCTGTCGATGAGATTTTCAAACAAGGTCACGATCCTCGGCAGCTCGCCCGCTGAAAGCGGCGCGAACTCGATATCGTTCACCTGCTTCCGGATCGGTGCGAGATCTGCGAGCGTGGACCACGCCTGCTCCGTCACCCTCGGCTGTGGAAGGCATGGGCTGATCCATAAGATCGGGCAAAATGGACAGCGGCACAAAGGCAAGCTCCACCACC
>JAATGA010000341.1 GCA_015654855.1 Rhodobacterales bacterium | reverse complement strand
TCGTCGCCGACCGCCGCGAGGGCGAGGGTGTGGTGCGTTACGCCACGGGCCAGGAAAGCGCCGGCATCTGGAAACAGGGAATGCTGACCGGCCCCCTGCCACCGAAGCCCGAGGGCGAGGCGGCCCCGGCGGGCCAGACAGCGCCCTGAGGGGGGGGCTGGCGCGTGTTTCGGTTCGGCTGACCGGGCGGGGGGCTGTCTGCCCCCCTTTTGGCCTGTGGCCAACTCACCCCCCCGAGGATATTTTCGCCAGGATGATGGGGGAAGGCAGGGCGGTTTTGCCGGGACGGACGGGCCTATGTTCGCGCGGCTTTGGGCCTCAGTAGCCGCGGGCGCGGTCGACCTGGTGCAGGAAGGGTTCGCCCGCCTCGCCGCGCCGGATGTTTTCGGCGATCACATTTGAGGCCGATGAGGGGCGGGTGTCCGCCGCGATATGCGGGGTGACCGTCACTTTGGGATGCGACCAGAACGGGTGGGCTGCGGGCAGCGGCTCGATGCGGAAGACGTCGAGCGTCGCATGGCCGACCTGTCCTGCGTCGAGTGCCGCGAGAAGCGCCTCGTCGTCGATCAGCGGGCCGCGGCCGGGGTTCAGGATCACCGCGCCCCTCGGGAGCCAGCCGAGGCGGCGGGCATCGAGCAGGTTCTCGGTCTCGGGTGTTTTCGGCAGCAGGGTCACCACGATTTCGGCCTGGCGAAGCACCTGTTCGAGGCCATCCTCGTCATGCAGAACCGGGATGCCGGGGATGTCTTTCGGCGTGCGGCTCCATCCCGTGACGGGGAAGTTCAGCGCCGTCAGCGCCCGGGTGCAGGCGCGGCCCAACTCGCCCATGCCCAGCATCGCCACCGGCCTTTCGCGGGCAAGCGGCGTGCAGGTCTGGTCCCAGACATGGGACGGGTTGACGATATGGCGGTCGAGGTTCAGGTGATGGCGCAGGGTGTGGCCGGTCACCCACTCCACCATCCCCTCGGTCAGGCCGGGATCGACCATCCGGCAGAGCGGCTGCGTCAGGGTCGTGTTGCCCGTGATCCGCTCGACCCCCGCCCAGAGGTTCAGCACCGCTTTGGCGCCGGTGTAGGGGGTGAAATCCTGCAAGGAACTTGAGGGCGCATAGACGATGTAGTCGACCGCCTCCGGCGCGACCTCGCCCGGTTGCACGATGCGGGCCCCGATCCCGGCAGAGGCAAGGGCGGCGGGCAGCGGGCCTGCATATGCCGGCCAGTCGGTGGGGGAGGCGAAAAGGATTGTCGTCATCTTAACCTGTGGATATGGGCGCTTTGGACAAGGCCGAAGGCGATCAGCAGCACCAGCGTCACCGACCCGCCATAGGACAGGAAGGGCAGCGGCACGCCGACGACCGGGGCCATGCCCATCACCATGGCCAGGTTGATGGCAAGGTAAAGGAAGAAGTTCATCGCGATGCCGATGATCAGCAATTGGGAATAGCGGTCGCGGTTCTTCATCGCCGTGATGAGGCAGAAGCCGATGATCAGCGCATACAGCGCCAGCAGGGCGAAAGCGCCGACGAAGCCGAATTCCTCGGCCACCGTGGTGAAGATGAAGTCGGTGTGCTTTTCCGGCAGGAAGTTCAGTCGCGACTGGGTTCCCTGCATGAACCCCTTGCCGCCCCAGCCGCCCGAGCCGAGCGCGATCTGCGCCTGGATGATGTTGTAGCCCGCCCCCAAAGGATCCGAGGTCGGGTCGAGGAAGGTGTCGATCCGGGTGTATTGGTAGTCGTGCAGGAACTGCCAGGGCGTGCCGCGCAGGGTGAAGACCGAGGCGACGAGCCCGCCGACCAGCGCACCCACCGCGGCGAAATACCACAAGGAAACCCCGGCCGCGAACATCACCCCCGCACCGCCCAGGATCAGCATGACCGAGGTGCCGAGGTTCGGTTGCATCAGCACCAGCGCCGTGGGCGCCAGGATCATCACCACCGGCAGCAGCACCCACAGCGGGCGCGAGGTCTTTTTCGGGTCTAGCCAGTCGTAATAGGCCGCCAGCATCATCACGAGGCCGACCTTCATCAGCTCGGATGGCTGCAACTGCAACGGGCCGATGTCCAGCCAGCGTTGCGCTCCCTTGCTCTGGGATCCAGCGAATTCGACTGCGATCAGTAGCAGGAAGCCGATGATATAGGCCAGCCCCGACATGTTGCGCCAGAACCAGATCGGCACGAAGGCGATGACGAACAGGATGACCGAACCCGCGATATACCGCTTCATCTGCGGCTCGGCCCACAGCTCCATATCGCCGCCCGAGATGGAATAGAGCATCAGCCAGCCGATCGCCGCCACCGCGGTGATCAGCAGATACAGGCCCCAGTTGAAGTAGAACACCTTCGACAGGCCGGTCGGCGCGGTCTTGACCCGGTATTCGAGAAAGCTCATCGCCGCCCCTTACGCGCGCGAGGAACCGGGGGCCTTGCCCTCGGCATCGCGGAGCTTCAGCTCTTTCATCTGGGTCTCGATCCGGGCGCGCTGCGCCTCGGGGTAGGCTTCCAGCGGCGGGATGCCGCCGGTCAGCGCGCGCAAAAGCGCGTCGCGGACGATGGGGCCCGCCACCAGCGAGCCGCCACTGCCGTGTTCGACCACCGCCGCGCAGGCATAGCGCGGCGCGTCGAACGGAGCATAGCCCACGAACAGGGCATGGTCGCGCCGCCGCCAGGGAAGCTGGTCGTTCGAGATCACGCCGCGCGCCCGTTCGGTGGCCGAGATGTTGCGGACCTGGCTCGTCCCCGACTTGCCCGCCATCAGCAGTGTCTTGTCGACGATGCGCGAGCCGTAACCGGTGCCGCCCTGCCTGTTCACGACCTCATACATGCCCTGGCGCGTCGCGCGCAGCAGGCTGCCGTCGATGCCGAGCGGTTCGGCCTCGGCAATCGGCACCTCTTTGCCGGCGATGGAGTGGATCAGGCGCGGCGCGATCGACCGGCCGCTGGCGATGCGCGACACCATCAGAGCAAGCTGCATGGGCGAGGTCAGGACATAGCCCTGGCCGATCGAGGCGTTGATCGTGTCGCCGATCCGCCATTCCTGGCCATGACGCTCCATCTTCCACGCCTTGTCGGGCATGATCCCCTGGGCGACGGACGACATCGGAAGATCGTGCCGGGTGCCAAGGCCGAGTTTGCGGCCCATCTCGGCCATCTTGTCGATGCCGACGCGCTGTGACACGTCGTAGAAATAGACGTCGCAGCTTTTGACCAGGGCGCCGGCCAGGTTCAGCCGGCCATGTCCGCCGCGGCTGTGGCAGTGGAACCGCCGCCCGCCAAGCTCATACCCGCCCGGGCAATAAACCGTGGTTTCCGGCGTGATCGCCCCGGCGTCGAGCGCGGCGAGCGCGGTCACCATCTTGAAGGTCGATCCCGGCGGATAGGCGCCCTGCACCGATTTGTCGGCCAGCGGGCGGTGGTCGTTTTCCATCAGCCCCGAATAATCGGCATGGCTGATGCCGCGCACGAACAGGTTCGGATCGTAGGACGGTGCCGAGGCGCAGGCGATCAGATCGCCGGTCTGCACATCCATCACCACGCAGGCCGCGCTTTCGTCGCCAAGCCGGGCCTGGACGAAGTTCTGCACATCGGCGTCGATGGTCAGGCGGATGTCCGCGCCGGGCGTGCCCTCGGTCCGCTCCAGCTCGCGCATGACCCGGCCGACCGAGTTCACCTCGATCCGCTTGTTGCCGGCCTTGCCGCGCAGGTCGGCCTCCATCCGGCGCTCGACGCCCAGCTTGCCGACCAGGAATTTCGGGATCTTCAGCATCGGATCGTCGGGGTTCGGCAGCGTCTCGAAATCCTTTTCCGAGACGGCGGCGACATAGCCCACCAGATGGGCAAGGTCATCGGATCGGGGATAGATGCGCGACAGACCCGATTCGGGTGTGACCCCGGGCAGGGCGGGTGCGTTGACCGCGATCCGCGAGAAATCGTCCCAGGACAGCCGGTCGGCCACCACCACAGGCACGAAGGGGCTGTTCTTCTTCACATCCTTCAGCGTGCGGTCGATGTCCCCGGCGGTCAGCGGGATGACATGGCTCAGCTTGTTCAGCACCGCCTCGACATCGCCCGCATCCTCGCGCGTGATGGTGACGCGGTAGTTCTGTTCGTTGCCCGCGATCAGCTTGCCGTTGCGGTCGAAGATCAGGCCGCGCGCCGGCGAGATCAGACGGATGTTGATCCGGTTCTCTTCGGCCAGCAACTGGAAGTCGTCGGCCTTGTCGACCTGAAGATAGCGCATCCGCGCGCCAAGGACGGCGACCATGGCCGACATGCAGCCGCCCATGAACAGCGTGCGGCGCGTCACCCTGCGCGCGCTTTCCTCCTGGTCGCGGGGGGCTTTCCTCACAGCGGTCTCCCATAGGCGTCGGTCTCGCCCGTCAGGGGCTTGCGCAGGTCGAACCCATAGCGCGACACTGCGACGACCGCAGGGTAGCACAGGATCGACCAGATGACCTGGATCATCGCGAAGCCAAAGCCCGATTGCGGCAACAACGCCAGGGCAAAGATCGCGCGATAGGTCAAGGTCAGCCCCACCATCAGCCCCGACACCAGAAGCCATTCCACCGTGAAGGTCAATTCACGGGTCAGTGCGACGCGGGTGCGGATGAACTCGGCCGCGATGACGACCAGCGCGCTCCACAGGCCGGGGGGCCGCATCAGGATGAAATCCTCGATCAGCACGACGCCCGCGACCAGCCAGATCGGCAGGTAATCGGGACGCCGCATCGTCCAGGCCATGATCAGGCACAACAGCAGATCCGGCCCCGGCCAGGCCCCCGCCGTGCGGCCGAGCGGCAGCAGCCGCACGAACAGCAGCACCGCCGCCAGAGCCACGAACAGCCCGCGCCGGATCCAGACCGAGTTGCGGAAGCCCTGCATCGCCTCAACCACCGCTTTGCTCCGCGGTCGGGGCCGGGGGGCCTTGCGGCACGGGCGCGGCGAGCGGATCGGGCGCGATCAGCGCGCCGCTGTCGGTGATCGGCTCCAGCGCATGGCTGCGCAGCACCCGCAGGAACTCCAGCCGCTGGTAATCGGCCGACAGCATCACCCGCAGACGCTTGTCGGTGCCCATGGCGACCTGGCCCACCAGAAGACCCGCCGGAAACACCTCGCCGTCGCCCGAGGTCACGACCCGGTCGCCGGGACGCACCTCGTCGGGTTGCTCCAGGAATTCCAGCGGCGGCAATCCGCTGTTGTCGCCCGACAGCAGCGCCTTCTGCCCCGAGGGCTGCACCGTCACCGGCACCCGGCTGGTCGCATCGGTCAGCAGGATCACGCGGGCGGTCCGCTGGCCGACGCCGGCGATCCGGCCGACAAGGCCGATCCCGTCCATCGTTGCCCAGCCGTCGCGGATCCCGTCGCGGGCGCCGACGTTCAGCAGCACCGACTGGCGGAAAGGCGAGCCCGAGTCGGCCAGAACCACCCCCGTCACATGGGTCAGTTTCGGATCCAGCCGCACCTGGTTGAGGTCGAGGAGGCGGGCATTCTTCTGCTCAAGCTGAAGGGCAGCCTCTTTCCAGGCCTTCAACTGCTGCAACTCGCGCCGCAACTCCTGGTTCTGTTCGTAGATGCGGGTGTAGGACTGGAAATCCTCGATCATCCCGGCGGCCTTGGTCACCGGAACCAAGGCCCAGTCGAATGAAGGCAGAAGCCGGTCGATCAGCGCGGCACGAAACCGCTCGACCCGCGGGCTGTCGATGCGCCACAGCAGGAACAGCGCCAGCAGCGCCAGCACCAGAAGACCCACCAGAACCCGCCGCAGCGGTCTGGCGAACTGGTCGGTCAGGGTCGGTTTCCTGGCCATGGCAGGCCCTTGAACGGCTTAGCTGTCGTAGTCGATGACGTGACGCAGTTGCTTTTCGTACTCCAGCGCCTTGCCGGTGCCGAGCGCCACGCAGTTGAGCGATTCGTTCGCGACCGAGATCGACAGGCCCGTCTGCTCGCGCAGGGACAGGTCCAGATCGCCAAGCAGCGCGCCGCCCCCGGTCAGCATCACGCCGCGGTCGACGATATCGGCGGCGAGGTCGGGCGGCGTCGCCTCCAGCGCCTGCATCACCGCGTCGCAGATCTGCTGCACGGGTTCGGCCAGCGCCTCGGCCACCTGGGCCTGGTTGATCTCGGTCTCCTTGGGGACGCCGTTCAGCAGGTCGCGGCCCCGGATCTGCATCGAGGCGCCGCGTCCGTCGTCGGGCATCCGCGCCGTGCCGATGGAGGTCTTGATGCGTTCCGCCGTGGATTCCCCGATCAGCAGGTTCTGGTGTCGGCGCAGGTAAGAGATGATCGCCTCGTCCATCCGGTCGCCGCCGACGCGGACCGAGCGCGCGTAAACGATGTCGCCAAGCGACAGGACTGCGACCTCGGTGGTGCCGCCGCCGATGTCGACGACCATGTTGCCGGTGGGGTCGGTGATCGGCATGCCAGCACCGATGGCGGCGGCAATGGGCTCGGCGATCAGACCGGCGCGGCGGGCGCCCGCCGACAGGACCGACTGGCGGATCGCGCGTTTTTCAACCGGTGTCGCGCCATGGGGCACGCAGACGATGATCTTCGGTTTGGAGAAGGTGGTGCGCTTGTGAACCTTGCGGATGAAATGCTTGATCATCTCTTCCGCAGAATCGAAATCGGCGATCACGCCGTCGCGCATGGGCCGGATCGCCTCGATGGTGCCGGGGGTTCGGCCCAGCATCAGCTTGGCATCCTCGCCCACAGCCAGAACCTGCTTCTTGCCGTCCTTGACGTGATAGGCCACCACGGACGGCTCGTTCAGCACGATG
>JAATGA010000052.1 GCA_015654855.1 Rhodobacterales bacterium | reverse complement strand
GACCGACATCCGGTGGAATGGTATCACCTGATCTTCGAACTGATCGACCTTCGGTCGTTTTCCAACCTGTGGTACTGGATCGCGCTGGCCGTGATGTGGTCGACGCTCAGCCATTGGGTGATGGGGGTGCCGCTGGACATGATCCAGCGCGCCCGGCGCGAGGGCGGCAGCGCCCGCGCCGATATGGAGGTGCTGGTCGGCATCAACCAGCGCCGCATCCGCTATATCCTCGACACCACGGGGCTGTGGCTGGCCGGGATGTCCTGCTTCCTGCTGACGATCCTGCTGGTTCTGGGCTTCTGGTACGATGTCGAATTCGCCCAGGCGGTGTTCCTGCTGCTGGTGCCGGCGATGCTGGTCATGCTTCTGACCTTTCGCACCGCGCGCCAGATCGGCGTGAAGGGCGAAACGGGCGAGGCGCTGGACCGCCGGCTGATGCGGCACCGGATGATCGTTCAGGCGATCGGGATGCTCGCCATTCTGATCACCGCCATGTATGGCATGTGGCAGAACATGCAGATCGGCGTGCTCGGCTGACCGGGCGAACCGGGCCGGTCGGACGGGACTGACACGAAGGACGGGGCGCGCGATGGCAGGCGAACGCATTCTTCTGGGCGGCGCCCCCGAGGGGTTTGACGCGCGGCTTCTGGGCCGGGAGCTGGCGAAGGGCCGGCCCGTCATCCATATCGCGCGCGACGACAAGCGGGCCGAGGCGATGCGGGCGGCGCTGGCCGCCATGGCGCCGACGGCGGTCGTGCTGGATCTGCCGGCCTGGGATTGCCTGCCCTACGACCGATCCTCTCCCAACCCCGAGATTTCGGCCCGGCGGATGGCGACGCTTGCCGCGCTGGCGCAGGGTGCGCTGCGCGGGCCGTTCGTGCTGCTGACCACGCTGTCGGCGGCGATGCAGCGTATCCCCGCGCGCGATGTGTTGCGGGGCGCATCCTTCGTTGCCCGGGTGGGGCAGAATGTCGACGAGGCGTCGCTGCGGGCCTTTCTGGGGCGGATGGGGTTTTCCCCCGCCTCGACCGTGGCCGAGCCGGGCGATTTCGCCGTACGCGGCGGCATCGTCGACATCTGGCCGCCGGGCGAGGGCGGGCCCGTGCGGCTCGACTTCTTCGGCGACGTGCTGGATGGCGCGCGACGCTTCGATCCGGTGACGCAGCGGACCACCGAAAAGCTCGACCAGGTGGAATTCGCCCCGATGTCCGAGGTGATCCTGGACGAGGCCTCGATCACCCGGTTCCGGCAGAATTACAGGGTGGAATTCGGCGCGGCCGGGGTGAACGATCCGCTGTATGAGGCGGTCTCGGCAGGGCGCAAGCATCAGGGGATGGAGCATTGGCTGCCGTTCTTTCACGACCGGCTTGAGACGCTGTTCGACTATCTGCCCGATGCCACGGTGATGTCGGACGACCAGTTGACGCCAGTCCGGCTGTCGCGGTGGGAAGGCATCGCCGACCAATACGACGCCCGGCGCGAGGCGATGAACGCCAAGGGACGGATCGACAGCGTTTACAAGCCCGTCGCGCCCGGGCTGCTGTATCTCGACGATGCGGCGTGGGAGACGGCGGTGGCCGATCACCGCACCGTGCAGCTTTCGCCGCTGGCGCAGCCGCCGGGGCCGGGGGTGCTGGATGCACAAGGCCGCGCCGGCCGCAATTTCGCGCCGGAGCGTCAGCAAGAGAACATCAGCCTTTTCGCGGCCCTGTCGGATCATGTTCGCAAATTGCGTGAAGACCGCCATGTCGTGATCGCCAGTTGGTCCGAAGGCGCGCGCGAGCGGCTGAAGGGCCTGCTGGAAGACCAGAACCTGATCGGCGCAGATGAAATCCAGGATTTCCGCGAGGTTCCCGAAAAGCTTGAGGCCGGGCGTCCCGGCGGGCTGTTCCTGATCGTCTGGGCGCTTGAGGCCGGGTTCACGGCACCCGGCCTTGCGGTGATCTCGGAACAGGACGTGCTCGGCGACCGGCTCGTCTCCAAGCCGCGCAAGCGACGCAAGGCCGAGAACTTCCTGCGCGAGGTCGACAGCCTGTCGCCCGGCGATCTGGTCGTCCATGTCGAACATGGCGTCGGCCGCTATATGGGGATGGAGATCCTGCGGGTCCCCGATCCCGCCACCGGCAAGCCCGGCGCGCCGCACGAATATCTGCACCTCGTCTATGCCGAGGATGCCAAGCTGTATTTGCCGGTCGAGAATATCGAACTTCTCAGCCGTTACGGCCATGAGGAGGGGCTGCTCGACCGTCTGGGCGGCGGGGCCTGGCAGGCGAAGAAGGCGAAACTCAAGGAACGCATCCGCGAGATCGCCGACCGGCTGATGCGGATCGCGGCGGAACGGCAGTTGCGCCACGCCCCGATCCTCGATGCGCCGCATCAGATGTGGGAGGCGTTCTCCGCCCGCTTCCCCTGGCAGGAGACCGACGACCAGCTTGCCGCCATCGCCGATGTGGTGGCCGATCTGGAAAAGGGCGCGCCCATGGACCGGCTGATCGTCGGCGACGTGGGCTTCGGCAAGACCGAGGTGGCGATGCGCGCGGCCTTTGTCGCCGCCCTTGCCGGGATGCAGGTGGCGGTGGTCTGCCCCACGACGCTGCTGGCCCGCCAGCACTACCGCAGTTTCGCCGAACGCTTCCGGGGATTTCCGATCGAGGTGCGCCCCCTGTCGCGCTTCGTTTCCGCCAAAGAGGCGGCGAAGACGCGCGAGGGGCTGGCCGACGGCTCGGTCGACATCTGCGTCGGCACCCATGCCCTGCTGGCCAAGGCGATCCGGTTCAAATCGCTCGGCCTGCTGGTCATCGACGAAGAGCAACATTTCGGTGTCGGCCATAAGGAGCGGCTGAAGGAAATGCGCAGCGAGGTCCATGTCCTGACCCTGACCGCGACGCCGATCCCGCGCACCCTGCAACTCAGCCTGACCGGCGTGCGCGATCTGTCGATCATCGCGACGCCCCCGGTCGACCGGCTGGCGATCCGCACCTATGTTTCGGAATTCGACACCATCACCCTGCGCGAGGCCCTGCTGCGCGAACGGTTCCGGGGCGGGCAGTCGTTCTACGTCGTGCACCGGATCAAGGATCTGCCGGACATCGAGGACTTCCTGAAAACCCATGTGCCGGAAGTCACCTATGTCGTCGCCCACGGGCAGCTTGCCGCGGGCGACCTGGACGAACGGATGAACGCGTTTTACGACGGCAAATACGACGTGCTGCTGGCGACGACCATCGTGGAATCCGGCCTCGACATCCCGACCGCCAATACGATGATCATCCACCGCGCCGACATGTTCGGGCTTTCGCAGCTTTACCAGATCCGGGGCCGGGTGGGCCGGTCAAAGACCCGCGCCTATTGCTACCTCACGACAAAGCCGCGCGCGCCGCTGACGCCGCAGGCGATCAAGCGGCTGCGGCTGCTCGGATCGCTCGACAGCCTCGGGGCCGGATTCAACCTGGCGTCGCACGACCTCGACCTGCGTGGGGCCGGCAACCTGCTGGGCGAGGAGCAGTCGGGGCATATCCGGGAAGTCGGCTACGAACTTTACCAGCAGATGCTGGAAGAGACGATCGCCCGGATCAAATCGGGCGAGATCGACAGGCTGGCCCCGTCGGACGACCAATGGGCGCCGCAGATCAATCTGGGCGTGCCGGTGCTGATCCCCGAGGAGTATATCCCCGACCTCGACATCCGCCTGGGGCTGTATCGCCGGCTGTCGTCGTTGACGAGCAAGGTCGAACTCGAAGGCTTCGCGGCCGAGTTGATCGACCGCTTCGGCGCGATCCCGCGCGAGGTGAACACGCTGCTGCTGGTGGTGCGGATCAAGGCGATGTGCAAACGCGCCGGGATCAGCCGCCTCGATGCCGGACCGAAGGGCGCGACGGTGCAGTTCCACAACGACAAATTCGCCAATCCCGCCGGGCTGGTGGATTTCATCGCCACCGAGGGTGGTGCTGCCCGCGTCGCGGGCAACAAGATCGTCGTGATGCGCGACTGGAAGACCGAGGCCGAGCGGATCAGGGGCGCGCATGAGATCGCCCGCGATCTGGCCGAAAAGGTGGTGCGCCCCGATGCGCCGCCCAAACCGGTGAAGCCCGCGCCGCCCGCGCCCGCGACGGCCGCCCCCCCGCCCAAGCCGATGCCGCGGCCGGGGTTCAAGTCCGGGGCGAAATACGCGGCGAAGTCCGGGACGAAATCGGGGGCGAACCGCATGGACAGGCCGGTTTTCGGTTCGGGCTTCGGTTCGGGGACGAAACCGCCGAAATCCCGCTAGGCCGATCAATTCACCGGCAGCGGCACTGGACCTCGGGTCGCGGATGCGGCATAGAAAGGCAACGAAACGGAGGCCCGCGATGGATTTCCTCAAGCGCCTGCTTACCTGGTGGAACAGCCAGACGCTCAACACCCAGATCTTCACCTGGAAGAATGGCGTGAAAGTGGGCGAGGACGATCAGGGCAACGTCTATTACACCACCCGCGACGGCAAGCGTCGCTGGGTCATCTACAACGGCGAGATGGAGGCGACCCGCGTCTCGCCCGACTGGCACGGCTGGCTGCACCACACCTGGGACGAGCCGCCGACCAAAGACCCGCTGAAACATAAAGCTTGGGAAAAGCCGCATCAGGAAAACCTGACCGGCACCCCGGCCGCCTGGGTGCCGCCCGGGTCGATCCTGCGCGCCGCCCCCGTGGCCCGGCGCGACTACGAGGCCTGGCAACCGGAGTAACGACATGGCCGAGAACACCTCGGAAGTGCTGGCCGGCGCGGTGGTGCTGGCGGCGGCGATCGGGTTCGTCATCTATGCCGGCGCGGCCTCGGGCCTTGCGGGCACGTCGGGCACCTATCCGCTGAAGGCGAGCTTTCGCGCGGTCGACGGGATCACCGTCGGATCCGACGTGCGGCTGGCCGGAGTCAAGGTCGGCACGATCACCTCGCTCGCCCTGAACCCGCAGACCTTCATGGCCGATGCGACCGTGGCGATCCGCGAGGACATCCGGCTGCCCGACGACAGCGCCATCCTGATTTCCTCGGAAGGTCTGCTTGGCGGCAACTATGTCGAGTTACAGCCCGGCGGCTCGGCCGACGACCTGGCGCCCGGAGGAGAGATCGAAGATACCCAAGGGTCGGTCAGCCTGGTCTCGCTGCTGATGAAATTCGTCGGCGGCGGCGGCAAATCCGATACCTCCGGGGATGCGGCCGAATGAGCCGTGGCCTGCGGGCCGTGCTGGCGGTCGGGCTGACCCTGGCGGCCCCGGTCTTTGCGCAGCAGGCCACCGACGCGCCCGGCGGCGTGGTCCGGGTGCTGGACAAGCTGACCGGCGCCATAACCGATTTCGATCTTGGCCGCGGTCAGGCGCAAAGCCTGGGCCGGCTGACGGTTCTGCTGGACCAGTGCCGCTATCCGACCGAGAATCCGAGTTCGGACGCCTTCGCGCATCTGACCATCCGCGACGCCCAGGCCGGCGAGGCGCCGGTCTATTCCGGCTGGATGGTGGCCTCGTCGCCGGCGCTGTCGGCGCTGGACCATGCCCGCTATGATGTCTGGGTGCTGCGCTGCGACACGCCGGGCGCCCGCCCGCGCATGGTTCAGGACGAGCCCGACACCGGCGAGGACGAGCCGGCGATCGAGGAAGATCCGGCAGAATAACCCGGCGGGTCGAAGCTCGCCTCGCGGGTCAGGGCATGGGCCAGGCGCCTGCGATATTCGGCGCGGGGGATTTCCACCGCACCAAGGCTTTCCAGATGCGGCGTCAGGAACTGCGTGTCGAAGAGGGTGAAGCCCCCGGCCCGCAGGCGATGCACCGTCCAGGCCAGCGCGACCTTCGATGCGTCGGTGGCGGTGGAAAACATGCTTTCGCCGAAGAAGGCCGCCCCCAGCACCACACCATAGACCCCGCCGACCAGGATGCCGTCGCGGCGCACCTCGACCGAACGGGCGTGGCCCGAGCGATGCAGATCGGCATAAAGCGCGAAGATTTCCGCGTTGATCCAGGTTTCGGCGCGGTCGGCGCAGCCCCGCACCACGCCCGCGAAATCGCGGTCGGTCGTGACCGCGAACCCGCCGCGCAGGATCGACTTTCGCAAGGATCGTGAGATATGGAACCCGTCGAGCGGGATCACCCCGCGCCGGCGCGGGTCGATCCAGTGGATCCCGGCCGCATCGCGCGATTCCGCCATCGGAAAGATCCCTGCGGCATAGGCGGTCAGCAAAAGCTCGGGGGTGATGCGGGCGCTCATCGGCGGGCCTGCGATAGGGTCTGGGCGCCTTGCGGAGCCGCAGGCGGCCCCCCGCGAAGGGCCGCCCCGGGGGCGTTCAGCCGAACTGGCGTTCCAGCCAGTGTTCCAGCCAGTGGATGTTGTATTCGCCGTTCTGGATGTCCGGCTCCGCCAGAAGGGCGGTGAACAGCGGGACGGTCGTGTCGACGCCATCCACGATCAGCTCGCCAAGCGCCCGGTGCAGGCGCGCCAGCGCCTCGGGCCGGTCGCGGCCCTTGACGATCAGCTTGCCGATCAGGCTGTCGTAATAGGGCGGGATCGAATAGCCGCCGTAAAGCGCCGAATCCATCCGCACGCCAAGCCCGCCGGGTGCATGGAACACCCGCACCTTGCCCGGGCAGGGCGCGAAGTTCGGCAGACGCTCGGCGTTGATCCGAACCTCGATGGCATGGCCGTTGATCTCCAGCTCTTCCTGCCGGAACGACATCGGCAGGCCGGCCGCGACGCGGATCTGTTCGCGCACGAGGTCGACGTTGAAGATTGCCTCGGTCACCGGATGTTCGACCTGGAGCCGGGTGTTCATCTCGATGAAGTAGAACTGCCCGTTTTCATACAGGAATTCCACCGTGCCCGCGCCGATGTATTGCAGCTTGCGCATGGCGCTCGCGCAGGTCTCGCCGATTTCGGCGCGCAGCTTGGGCGTGATGATCGGGCCGGGGGCCTCCTCGAACACCTTCTGGTGGCGGCG
>JAATGA010000324.1 GCA_015654855.1 Rhodobacterales bacterium | reverse complement strand
CTCGATGCTCGGCTCCGGCTCGGCCGTCGAGGCCTCGCCGAACACCCCGGTCGCGCCCTCAAGACGTTGATCGCGGCAATCTCCACGTTCGCCCAGAATGATGGGCCGAGGTTCCGGCGTGACTGTCGCGCCATGGTTTTCTCCCCACGCGCAGCTTCAGGCCCCCGGTGCACAGAAAAGACACTTGTCATAGCTGTGCAATTGCCCAGATCCAGCTTTGTGGCATGCACCCTCAGGGGGTATCGATCAGCGTCGTCTTGATCGACAGATGTACCTCGACCGCGTTCGAATTGTTCAGCGCACTATGCCCAGCATTGAACTCACTGCACAGGAGTATCGTAGTCGCCTCAAGACCATCCCCTTCATGGAAGAGCCGTCCTTGATCAGAACCGTATCGAGTACAACCGGCTTTATCACGCCATTGAGCGTCAGATCGCCGCTGATGAAGGCACGCTCGGCACCGACCACGGTGATCGCCGTCAAGTGGCACGAGATCAAGGTCGAAGTCTTTGCATCCAGAAAACCGGGCGACAATATATCACCGTCCTGATCTGCACGCCCCGCCGTCAGCGCGGCTGAGCGGAAGCTGCGTCGAAAGCGACAAACACAATCTTCGCAAGATCGAGCCCGACGGTAATAATCCCCGACATGACCGATCTCCTTTGTGGATCATCGCAGACCCACCCTGGCACACAGTTGCCGTCGGGCGGCTGTCACAGCAGCAAAGCCAAATAACAACGGGTTGCGTGATCGGTGAACTCGCTGCTCGTGCAGCCGATCCTTGCCAGGCCCAGCGGTCGGATCCGAACCGATGCAGCGTTTATTCGTACGCAATGTTGGCGCGTCAGTTCTTTTCCCGAGCTACCTGTCCCTTGACACAAAGGTCTGGTTTTCTGCCATCTTGACGTTGATCGCCTGTGCATAGGCACCGATAGCTGATCTGCTCCAGAGGGTAATGAAGGGACAAGCTACTTACGAGAATTTCACGCGGAATTATTGAGCTACGAGGGACATTTATTGATGAATGCTCCGCATAAAGTCTATCGGAATTCGGCGCATAGTATCCTCGGCGTCGGATGGCGATTTTAGGTGGGTCCCAGGTCCACCGAGGTTTGCAATGCCCCAACCCGCCCCGCGCCGTCTGCTCGCATCCGCAGCTCTTGCCATTGCCGCGATCGCTGCCGGAATCGCTCTTTCCGAACCAACGCGGGTCACCTTCCCCGAGAACATCGACACCTTCGTCCATTACACGACCGTCACCCGCGGCAATGTTGTCGAGCATATGCTGATCCCGCCCGCAGCAATCGAGGCGGTGCGGGCGGGCCAGCCGCTCCCGGACGGGACTCATGTCGTGCTAGCCGACTATCGCGATGGCGAGATCTACCGCTACTTCATCATGCAGAAGGGCCCGGACTGGGGCGCGGATTATGATGAGGACAGCAGGACAGCCGACTGGCAGTATCAGTGGTTCTGGGCGGACCGCTCGATCAACATGGAGGAGGACACCGCCCGCTGCCGGTCCTGCCATCAGTCGCGAGAGGGGAGCGACTACCTGTTCACCTACAACGATCTGCGCAGGTTCGCCCAGTGATCCGCCACATCCTTGCCGCCTGCGCACTCATGTTCTCCGTCGGCACCGCGCTGGCGCAGGAAACCGCCAAGCTCGCCGATATCGTGATGACCTTCGGCGATGTCACGGTCACCGCTGAGCTGGCCGACACGCCGCCCTCGCGCGATCTGCTGGCGCAACTACCGCTGACGGTCAAAATGTCCCGGCTGATCGAGCGCGAATATGCCGGGCGGCATCCGCTGTCGACCGAGGGCACCCGGCAGGAAGGGTTCACCCTCGGCGATGTCGGCTACTGGACGCCAGGCGGCTATCTCGCCGTCTTCTTCGCCGAGGGCACGCGATCCGACATCTCGGACCTTATCGTCATGGGCCGGCTGACCTCCGATCTTTCGGTGTTCAATGACATGGGGCAAGGCGTCGAGGTCACGATCACCCGCGCAGACGGCGGATAACGGGCCGATGCTACGTCTGCGACTCCTGCTGGATTTCGTGGCCATCGGCCTGCTGATCGCCTGCCTGGCCTATTGGTGGCTCGGCAATCTCGCGCACGAGGTAATCGGCACCGCGCTTTTTGCGCTGATCCTTCTGCACAACGTCTTCAACCGGCGCTGGTACGGAACCGTGACCAAGGGGCGGCGCGATCTGCACCGGGTGATCAACATCACAGCCATCCTATGCTTCGCCGGGGCGATGCTGGTCATGCTGGTCACCAGCCTGCTGATCTCACGCGATCTGTTCGCCTTCATGGCGCTGGACGGCGCCTTCTCGGTGCGGGCGATCCACACCTTCACCGCCTATTGGGCGATGCTGTTTCTGGCGGTCCATCTTGGCACCCGCTGGACCACCGTGATGCACATCTGCCGCTACACGCTTGGCATCACCGGGCAACGCGCGTGGAGGACATGGACCCTGCGGGCGCTCGCGGCAGGGATCGCGCTCAACGGGGCGCTCGTCTCGTCCGAGATGGGCTTCGGCACGAAGCTGATGCTGCGCTATTCGCTGGACATGTGGGATTTCAATGCCGAGACGCCGCGCTTCTTTGTGAACTGGCTGTCGATGATCGGCCTTTACGCCGCGCTGACCCATTACGCGCTGGCATGGCTGCAAGCCCGGCGCAGGCGAACACGCCCCGCCATTACAACCGAGGACAAGGCATGACACGATCCCGCCGATACCTCCCGCCCCGTCGGCCTGGCCTCACGTCCCGTTCTGTGGACCGTAGCCGGGGCGGCGGCCCGCCCGACCCGACATTATCGCCCTGATCCGCGCGGCGTATGATGTCGGCGTGACCTTCTTCAACGCCCCTGAGGCCTATGGTCCCTTCGAGATCAAGCAGGTCCTGGGCGAGGTGATCGCCCCGTTCCGCGACCGGGTGGTGATCACCTCGAAATTCGGTTGGAACATTCGGCCGGATGCTGTGGGGCGGCCTGAACAGCCGCCCCAGGCAGATCCTGCGCACAGTCGACGGGATGCTGCAACGGCTGGGCCCCGACCGGATCGACCTGTTTTACCAGAATCGCGTCGACCCCGAGGCGCCGATCGAGAATGTCGCGGGCGTGGTCGGCGAGTTGATCGACAAGGCAAGGTGTCGCATTCGGCCCCTGCAGTCTACTCCCGCTTCGCGGGGACTGGACCTGATGCTGAGCATCGGATCGGGTTCGGTCGGGGTGGGCGGATCGCCGGGATCCTCAGCCTGCACGCCCCTGGCCTTGGCCCGGAAACTCTTCATCGATGCCCAGGACTTGACCTGGGTGCCATCGACCGAGAATTGGTCGTCCGACAGAAGCGGCTTCACTTCACGATGGGCGAGACTGAGGAGGATCAGAAAACGCTCCGGGGGACCGTTTTCCCGACTAAGCCGCCATGACCTTGCGCGACATCTGGGCGGGCGACAGACGGTCAGGGTTCTTCGTGAACACCATCGGCACCCCCCGGTCATCAATGCCGAGGCCAACAATCCCGCGAAACAGCAGGTTGTATTGCATCTGCTCCATCAACGACCGCCCGGACCGGATTTGGAGCAGGCTGGCCCGGATCAGCCGTTCCTGCGCGATGGAGGAGCGGCCTAAATCAACGTAAACCACGCTGAATCCGCATCGAGCCCCAAAATGGCGTCATTCACCACCTGTCGGATCTTCCGCAGTGGGTGATGTGCCGGGATCCGTTCCCCCAGATCGACATAGCGAACCGCTCGTCTCGTCTGGGGCCCCGCATCGTCATCCCAGCCACCGACTTGCGAACGGTGAATCATGTTCCAGATACCGCGTCGAGCCCCGACTAAATCAGCACCCTGTTAGGCCTGTCTGTTCTTTACTCCGAACGATGCACGGACCACGGAGCAGGATGGTCATGGCCTTTTCTTAGCTCACTGCAGCACCTTTGAGGCAAAGCCTCACCACAGGGCGTTCGCGGATAATCGACAGATCCAGGGAAAGATACGTTTTGGATTGATCGGTATGAGGATCAGATCACACCGGCAGGCCATGCCGCTCCAACCCAGAGAATGGTTGATCGGTGTTTTGGCCAAACCACCAAAGAACGGCCATAAATCCTATGACTGTCCGTGCTCATCACCCGCTGCACCTCGAAGCGGTGGATAGCCTCGTTCAGCGCGACAGTTCGCCTCCAGCGGGTGAACCAGTCCATGATGGCAACCAGGTAGAGAAATCCTCGGCGCATCGGCAGGCAGTGATGTCGGCGCATCAGAGTTGCTTGGTCGATCAACCCGCAGCCCGCCCAGCAAATGTCTTGTGGCGCTCTCCCGCCTTTCTGGTGTTGTGCTTTCAGGTCAGATCGGCATCATCCGCCGAATGCGCTTCTGGTTTGCGCCATGACCGTCTTCGGGCTTGCGCGACCTCACCGGGGCCGCGATCCCTCAGACTTCTGGAGATGCCATGTCATCTGCCGGATACCGTAGAAAGGTGTGTCCAGGAGCGCTTTCTTCCACTGATGGATCATGGTCCGATGCACGCCATATCCTACAGCCAGCCCCGACACCGTGCGCTCTCCTTTCACAGCTTCCAGCGCCGCGTGCCTTGACCCCCGCTTCATGATTCCGGCGTTTCGACCTCCCCTGATCTCCTCGTCCCTCGAGACCAGCAAACGTCAGATCATGGCTTCCGTCACTGTCCGATTGCAGGGGGTAGCTCACAAGGCGGTAGATCCAGTGACGGCGACGGATGCGCTCATGCGTATGATCGAGGGATGTCGTGGCGCGACAGGCGGCTTTTCACGACATCTACACGCCTGATCAGAAACACTCCGATACGATCAGGGCGGATACCGGGCTTCCTGCGCGATACCCCCTTCGCGGTCGTCGCGCCCTGTGGAGGCTTTGCCCATGCCCCCATGCCCCCATGCCCCTATGCGCCTGAAATCAGCCGTCGCGGCCATAACGTCTTCGTCCTGAAATATCGGGTGGGGCAAGGCGGCAACCCCGGATCTCGCGGCGACCATCTCATACATCGTCCACGATGCCGGGACACTGGGGGTAGGCACATGGGTTATTCGCTCCGGGCAGCAGCCCGCGCGCGGATGGCGGCGGGGATCGCCTTATACTGGGTGGCGGGCGGCCTTCGGCGGCGATGATCTGTCCTGCCCCGCGACCGTTGTGATGGCCTATTCGGATCTGTCGCACGATGAGCCGCCGACCTTCGTCGTTGTGGAGGGCGATCGGGGCGGGATCGCGCCGTCCGGTACGATGGAGCGTAGGGTGGGCCGCGCGGCGCCATCTGGGTACCGAGTTGGAAGAGCGCGGATACCCCGGCATGGGCCATGGCCCGGACACCTGCGCCCTGGCCGAGGGCTGGATCGCGCAAGGGCGCCTGATTTCTGGAGAAAGCATGGCACGGAAAGCTGAGGAGCCTTGCAGGTCTTCTGAGCAGCGGCGGCGCGACAGGCCGCATGGCCCGGATCGGGGTCACTCATGAACAAACAACATAGCTGTATGCGGGTGAGGCTGTCTAATTCTGGGCAATGCGATGGTTCATATTGAAAGAATTGTCGCCGTGCATAGCGGCGGTCCGATCCGACCAAGCGGGGGCAATCCGCACGAATGGCTCAGCGCACCGACAAGAGGATAAAACATGGATACCAACCGCCGTCGTCTGCTTTGCAGTGCCGCAACGGTCGCTGCCGGTTTCTGGGGCTTGGGCCTTACGGGACTGCTGCCCGCCTTTGCGCAGGGCACGGGGGGCGAGATTTTCACCAATAGCATCGGTATGGAATTCGTGCCGATCCCGGCCGGGCGCTTCCTGATGGGATCGCGCAGCAGCGACCGCGAGGCGCGGGATTTCGAAAAGCCACAGCACGAGGTGACGATCAGCCGCCCCTTCCTGCTGGGCCGATATGAGGTGACGCAGGCGCAGTGGGAGTCCGTGCTGGGCGAGAACCCCTATAGCCGCGACCGCTCCAACCCCTATTACAATCTGCCCGGCATGGCCGAGCGGATCACCCGGCCCGACCATCCGGCGACGGTGTCGTGGAACGACGCGCAGGAATTCATCGCGGCGCTGAACGCGCGCGAGGGTGGCGCGTTCTACCGCCTGCCGACCGAGGCCGAATGGGAATACGCCGCCCGCGCGGGTACGACAACAGCCTATTCCTTCGGTGACGATGCGGCGGACCTGGACCGGCACGCCTGGTATGGCGGGGATTTCAATTCCGGCAGCTCGCATCCGGTTGGGCAGAAGGCGCCCAACCCGTGGGGCCTGTACGACATCCACGGCAATGCCTGGGAATGGGTGCAGGACTGGTTCGACCCGGATTACTATGCCCGCAGCCCCGCAGCCCCGCAGTGAATCCGCAGGGCCCGGAGACGGGTCGCGAGCGCGTGGTGCGGG
>JAATGA010000536.1 GCA_015654855.1 Rhodobacterales bacterium | reverse complement strand
GTTCCGGCTTCCGGGGGCGTGCCGGAGGCGGGCGCGGCGCCCGCCGCCGTTCTGTGCCGCGACCAGATCGCCGCGATCCTCGCGGACCGGAAGATCGCCTTCCCTCCCGGCTCCTCCGCACCCACCGCCGAGACGAATGCCGTTCTGGACGGGATCGCGGCCCGCCTCGCCGCCTGCCCCGGCACCGCGTTCGAGATCGGCGGGTTTACCGACTCGCAGGGGTCCGAGCGGGGCAACCAGTTGCTGAGCCAGGAGCGGGCGAATGCCGTGCTGGTCGCGCTGGCAAAGCGCGACGTCAATGTCTCGACCATCAAGGCCATGGGTTACGGCGAGACCAGGCCCGTGGCCGACAATGGCAGCGAAGAGGGGCGCGAGGCCAATCGGCGGATCGAGTTCCGGCTGCTCGGACGCTTCGCCGACGAGGCGGCGGCCTGGGATGCGACGCAGGCCGCCCCTGCCCCGGCAACCGGCGATGCCGCGACCGGGCCGGAACCGATCGCCCTGCCCGAGGATGGCGACGAGGATGGCGTCCCGCTCGACGGGACCGATGCCGATATGGATGTCGGCGACGCCGACGGGCAACCGGAAGGCGCCGCGCCCGAAGCGCAGGCACCGGCGGAGGCCGCGGCGCCCGGTGACGCCACTCCCCCCCCGGCGACGCCCCCCTCCGATGGCGCAGGCGGGGCGGCAAACCCCGCGCCCGAGGCGACCGGGACCGCTGCCGGCACGCTGCCCGCCGCGGGGGTTCCGCCGGCCGGTGACACCGCCGCGCCTTCGCCCGAACCCGCCTCCACCCCTGCAAGCGCAGACACGGGGCCGGATTTCTCAAACGACGACAGCCCCTCGCTCGCGCCGCAGGAAAAGACCGTGCGGCCGCCGCCGCGCCCGGCAGGCAACGGTTGACCCCGCCGGGCGACGGGTGCAGGAAGGACCTGTTCCCGTTGTCCGCCCCTCCGCCGCCCTTGGCCCCGCGCCGCACCCGACGCCCGTCCCAGACCCGCGAGCCCGCATGAACCGCACCGAATTCGTCGTCGCCACAACGATCATCCTGCTTCTGGCCTTTGCCGGCGGCTGGTTCTGCCACTGGGTCCTGCACCGCTTCACCCGGGTCGCGGGCGGCGACATGGGCGAGATGGACCGCTTGGCCCAATCCCTGCACGAGGCCGAAGAGATGCGCGATCAGGCAATCCTCTACCTCGAAAGCCGGGAGGAGGAATTGACCAACCAGATCGCCCAGACCGAGGCCGAGTTGCGCGCCGCGATGGAGGGCCTGCGCGACGCCCGGCAAGAGGCGGAAGAAATGCGCGATTACATCGAGCGGATGCACGCGAACTCCTGAGCGATTGGCACGGAGTCAGGCCGCGAACAGTCGCCGCCACGGGGCACGCGGCTGCCCCATGCCGGCGGATCGGATGCCGGGGCCACCCGGGAGGGAATCACCTGCCCCTCTCATCCGGCGCAGGTCGCGGAATTGCGGGGCTTGCGGTCGTCAGCCCCGCATGAAAGCCACCAGTTCCGTGATCGAGCGCAGTTCCAGCTTTTCCAGGATCCGCGCCCGGTGGTGGTCGACCGTGCGCGGGCTGATCCCCAGCCAGGCGGCAATCTCCTTGCTCGATGTCTCGGACGGGTTGTCGGCGATGCGGCGCGCGATTTCCGTCTCGCGCGCGGTCAGCCGGTCGAGCAGCGCGGACAGGTGGCGCGCGCGGGCGTCGTGCGACCGGCGGGTCCGGGCGATCCCGGCGGCGACCTCGATCCGCTCGACAAGATCGGCCTGGCGGAACGGCTTTTCCAGAAAGTCGATCGCTCCACCCTTGATCGCCTGCACCGATTCCGGCACGCCGCCATGGCCGGTGATGAAGATCACCGGGATCGACCAGCCGCGTTCGTTCAGCAGCCGCTGCAACTCCAGCCCGTTCATCCCCGGCATCCCGTAGTCGAGGATCAGGCACCCCTCGCCCGTGCCGTCATAGGCGGCGAGAAAGGCCACGGCGGCCTCATGAGTCCGAACCGCATATCCGCGCTTGCCAAGCGCGCGCGACAGCGACGTGCGGATATCCTCGTCATCGTCGACGATGTGGATGGTAAAGCTTCCGTCCGCCTGAGCCATGGACCCCGAGTCGCCCGAACCTGTAACAAGGAAGTTATCCTAAGCCACAGCCGGCGACGGCTTCAACCGATGCCGGACACCGCGAGGCGATTCAGATCGGATGACGCGAGGGCAAGGCCGGGCCGGGGAACGCCGGCTGGCCGCGCCGGATCACCGGGGGACATGCCTGGCCGGAAGAACCCGCGGCGGCATGGCCCCGGACGACCCTGCGGCCGGGTCAGATAGGATGGCGCAGGGGTAAGGTGAAATGGAACCGCGCCCCCTGTCCCGGCGTTCCATCCTCCCACAGCCGGCCGCCGTTCGCCTCGACGATAGAGCGGCAGATCGACAGGCCAAGGCCCATGCCGTCGGCCTTCGTCGTCTCGAACTGGGCGAAAAGCTGGACCTCGGGCGCGATGCCCGGCCCGGTATCGGCGACCGTCACCGCCAGATGACCCGCCTCGGCCCGCGCCGACAGGGTGACAAGCCTTTCGTTGTCGCGGGTTCGCGCCATCGCCTCGATCGCATTGCGGATCAGGTTGACGATCACCTGCGCGACCTGGACGCGGTTGCCCTCAACCGGGGCGAGGCCGGCGGGCAGATCGGTGCGGATGGCCACCCCCGCCTCGGCGGCCTCGGCCTGGACGAGGCGCAGCGCCTGGCCTGTCAGTTCGGCGAAGTCGAAGGTGTCGCGCCCGCCCTCGTCCTTGCGGATGAAGCTTCGCAGCGCGCGGATGATGTCGCCGGCACGCAACGACTGCCGCTCGATCTCTTGCAGGATCTCTTGCAACTCGGCATCGGCGCGAGGGTTCTGGTCAAGGACCAGCAGCGCGGTGTCGGCGTTCTGCGCGATGGCGGTCAGCGGCTGGTTCAGCTCATGCGCCAGACCGGCGGCCATCTGGCCCATGGTGTTGCCGCGCGCCAGATGCGACAGGTCGCGGTTCAGGCGGAAGATCTGCTCCTCGCGCTCGCGCGCCTCGGTCACGTCGTCCATGGTGACGACCGCGTGCAGCGCCCGGCCTTTATGGTCGCGGATCATGATCGCGCTGAGGGTGACCCAGACCGTGCCGCCATCCTTGCGCCGGATGCGGATCTCATGGTTCAGCGCGATTTCGGGGTGGCCTGCCTCCCCCGCCGCCTCGCTCGCGGGCCAGGCGCCGCGATCCTCGGGCAGGACCAGATCGGCGAAGCGCATGGTCGCGAGTTCGGCCGGGGAATAGCCGGCGATCTCGCAAAACCGGGCGTTGATGCGGACGAAGCCGCCGGTTTCCGGCGCGACCTGCGCCATCGCGCGCGAGGCGAGATCGAAGGTCTGGCCGTATTCGCGTTCGGCCTCGCGCCGGGCGACGATCTGCTGGACCAGGGTGGCGTTGGCGCGCTCCAGCTCCCGATAGGTCCTGGGGGCGGCATCGTCGGGGTCTATCTCTCCCTGCGCGATCAACGAAGAGCGGACGGCGAAGGCGCGCACCGGCTTGTTGATGAAATTCGCAAGCGCCAGGCCCGCCAGCCCCGAGACCACGGCCACCAGGGCGGCGATCTGGATGTTCTGCGTCCGGTTGCGCTTGATCACCCCGGTGAAATCGTCCTCGGGCGCATAGACGGCAATGGTCCAGGGCAGCTTGTCGCTGATGATCGGCATCACCGTGGCCACATAGCTCGCCCCGTCATAGGCGAATTGCCAGGAGCTTTCGCTGGCCGTAGACGCCGGCCCGCCACTGTCGAGCCCGCCAAAGGCGGTGCGGGCGATCGGGTCGTCGAATTCGCGGATATTGGCGAAGCGCAAGGTGCCGTCGTCGTCGACGGTCTTGATCAGATCTGCGTCGGGGTGGGCGATCACGTCGCCGTTGCGGTGAATGATCAGTGCCTTGCCGTTCTGGCCGATGTTGAGCCGCGCGAGGAAGTCGGAGATCGCGCTGATCTCGATATCGACGCCCACCACGCCGCGCAGCCGGCCGCCGGCGTCCAGCACCGGGGCGGCAAGCGTGATCCCCGGCTGATGCGAGGAGAAGAAGATATAGGGGTCGGTCCAGATCGTCGTCCGCTCGGCCCTCGCCTGCTGATACCAGGGGCGGGTGCGCGGATCGAACCGGTCCTCGGGGTCAAGCTGGCGCGCGGCCACGGTGAAATCGTCGTTGCGCCAGATCATCTCGGTCCGCCGCGCGCCGCCGGTGATGGTGATGATCTTGCTGCGGAACGGGCCGGGGCCGTCGGGGCTGCGCATGACATAGACGAAGCCGCCGTTGCGGCTGCCGAAATAGACACCGGCGAATTGCGGGGCGATCTGCAACTGCTGGAACAGCAGTTGCTCCAGTTGCGACTGGTCGTCGCTGGCGATCACCCGGTTCTGCGCCAGCCGGGCGGCAAGCTGCGCCGCGCCCTCTGCCGGGCTGAGAAAGCCCTTGGAATGCTCGATCGTGTTGATGCCCACATCGCGCAGCAGGTCGCGCGCATGTTGCAGCAGCGCCCGCTCCGAAGTGACATAAGAGGAGAAGACCACCACCAGCACGGCGAGGAACTGCAACCCGGCCAGCGCTATGGCCAGAGCCACGCCAAGCGATTTCATCCGTGCCCCGCCGTCATTCCGTGCCGCATCTCCGCCCGTTCCCGGCCTTTGCCTGCGCCCTGCCGTCCGGGCCGGCCGGACGCAGGCTGTCCGGGCAGCTCCGATTTCGCGCGCAGGTTGCCCGTTCCCCCGCGCCGGGGCCATAGGCAAGTTCGCCCGGGCAAAAACGCGAATATACGAATCCGGCGCAGAAGCGGAAAACCGCAGCGTTAGTGTTTCGGTCGGGACCTTCCCCCTCATGTCGAGGAATGCGGTGAGGGTCTGTTGTAGTGAAATAACGAGTGCG
>JAATGA010000280.1 GCA_015654855.1 Rhodobacterales bacterium | reverse complement strand
GGCCTTGAAAAGGTCAAGGAGCGGATCGTCGAATACCTGGCCGTGCAAGCCCGCTCGACCAAGCTGAAGGGGCCGATCCTGTGCCTCGTCGGCCCTCCGGGCGTGGGTAAAACCTCGCTGGGGCGGTCGGTGGCCAAGGCCACGGGGCGCGAATTCATCCGCATCTCGCTTGGCGGCGTGCGCGACGAGTCCGAGATCCGCGGCCACCGGCGGACCTATATCGGCTCTATGCCCGGCAAGATCATCCAGGCGCTGAAAAAGGCGAAAACCACGAACCCGCTGATCCTGCTCGATGAAATCGACAAGATGGGTCAGGACTTCCGTGGCGACCCGGCTTCCGCGCTGCTGGAGGTGCTGGACCCGGAACAGAACTCGACCTTCGTCGACCTCTATCTCGAAGTGGAATACGACCTGTCCAACGTGATGTTCATCACGACCGCGAACTCCTACAACATGCCGGGTCCGCTGATGGACCGGATGGAGATCATCTCGGTCGCCGGCTACACCGAGGATGAAAAGCGCGAGATCGCCAAACAGCACCTGCTGCAAAAGCAGATCAAGGCCAATGGCCTGCGCAAGGGCGAGTTCAGCGTGTCCGATGCGGCGCTGACCCATGTGATCCGCTATTACACGCGGGAAGCGGGGGTCCGTAACCTGGAACGTGACATCGCGAAACTGGCCCGCAAGGCGGTGACCGAGATCCTGAGGGGCACGGCGAAGCGGGTCGATGTCGATCCCGCCAAGGTTGAGGAATATCTGGGCGTGCAACGCTACAGCTATGGCCTGGCCGAGAAGGAGGATCAGGTCGGCGTGGTGACGGGCCTGGCCTGGACCTCCGTCGGCGGCGACCTGCTGCACATCGAGGCGCTGAAGTTGCCCGGCAAAGGGCGGATGAAGACCACGGGCAAGCTGGGCGACGTGATGAAGGAATCGATCGAAACGGCGTCGAGCTACACCCGCTCGATCGCGCCGCAGATCGGGGTCAAGCCGACCAAGTTCGACACGATCGACATCCACGTCCATGTGCCTGACGGTGCGACGCCCAAGGACGGGCCGAGCGCGGGTCTGGCCATGGTGACCTCGATCGTCTCGGTCCTGACCGGGATACCGGTCAGGCGTGACATCGCCATGACGGGCGAGGTCAGCTTGCGGGGCAACGCCATGCCCATCGGCGGGTTGAAGGAGAAACTTCTGGCGGCTCTGCGCGGCGGCATCAAGACGGTGCTGATCCCGGAGGAGAACGCCAAGGATCTTCCCGAGATCCCGGACAATGTGAAGCAGGGGCTGACGATCATCCCCGTGACCCATGTGCGCGAGGTTCTGGCGCGGGCGCTCGTCCGTCAGCCTGAGCCGATCGAATGGGACGAGGCCGCCGAGGAGGCGGCCGCCGCGGCGCGGGCGAAGTCCGCGACGGAAAGCCAGCCGCCGACCGTCGCGCATTGATCGCGGAGTGAACCGGAAAGGGGCGCAGCCGCAGGGCCGCGCCCCTCTTTCTTTGGAGATGTCATGTGTTTTGGAGATGTCATGTGTTGCGGGCGGCTTGCCGTTTTCGCAGCTTGCGGGGCGGCGATATGGCACGCGCTTGCGGCCGTCCGTCGCGTGGCATTGGCACGCGGCATTGGCGGGTTCGGCGTTCCGCATCGGTGCGGCCCGTAACAGCCGTGGAATCGGGGCAGGAAGCGGTCTAGTCTGTCCGGGTCGAGCGCAAAGGAGATTGCCATGACCACATCCTCTCCGACGAAGACGCGCCCCGCCGGGAAGGCCGGGGCGAAGGCCGCCCGGCCGGCGGTCGAGGCGCTTGCACCGGCCGAGCCCGAGGCCGGACGGCAAGCGAAATCCGCCGATCCCAAAGCCGCCGGGGGCCAGCTCCGCCTGCGCGATCTGGTCGAGCGGGTAACCTCCGCCACAGGCGGCCGTGCCCGGGACGTGAAGGCCGCCGTCGAGGCGACGCTCGCCGAACTCGGCAAGGCGCTGGACGCGGGCGAGGTCCTGAACCTTGCGGGGCTGGGCAAGGCGAAAGTGATGCGGGTGACGCAGACCGCCAACGGTCCGGCGCTGGTCGTCAAGCTGCGCCGCGACGAAGCCGGGTTGGGACGAAAAGAACCCGGCGACCCTCTTGCGGATGCGGGAGAAGACCGCTAAGAGCGCGTCATCGGGCGATTAGCTCAGCGGTAGAGCGCTTCGTTCACATCGAAGATGTCAGCGGTTCAAATCCGTTATCGCCCACCATCATTCCCCCAGTAAAATAAAGAAATCCCTTGTTTTGCTGGGGTTTCTACGTTTTGTCGCTACTAACTCTGTTACAAAACGGGTCTGTTATCCCGCAACTTCAGCGCGTCATTGCAGGATTTCCAGTTCGTCCTGCGGTGGCGGTCCGGTCCTGCTTACCGGCGTTGAGAACCTTGAGGCTGTCTCAACCCCCGCGCAGATGCGGCAGGACGTGGTGGCCGAAGGCGGCGATGCCCTGCGGCAGTTCCGGCGGCATGACGTTGAACCCGTCTGCGGCGCCCGTGTCGATCCACTCGCGCAGCACCGCCGCCACCTCGGCGCCGGTGCCGACCAACAGCAGATGCCCGCGCCCCGCCGCAAACCGCGCGGCGAGCCGGCGCAGCGTCAGACGCCCGCGCCGCGCCTCTGTCAGCAGCAGATGCGCGCGTGAGTTGCTGAAGCGGTTCCGGGGCGGATCCCCCTGGTCGAAGGGCAGTTCGCGATCAAGCTCCACCCCGTCGAAGCAGAGGCCGGTGAAGCGCGCCAGCTTGGTCAGCAGATGGTCCGGGTCGATCCTGTCGGTCAGTGCCTGAAGCTGCGCCTCAGCCGCGGCGCGGGTTTCAGCGACGAAGGCGACGACGCCGGGCAGCACCTTTATGGCATCGGGATCGCGGCCGCAGGCGGTGGCTTCGGCGCGGATCCGGTCGCGGAAGGCCCGGGCCTCGGCCATGTCGGACTGCACGGTGAACACATGGTCGGCATGGCGCGCGGCAAAGGCCAGCCCCTCGGGCGAAGATCCGGCCTGGGCCAGAACCGGCCGACCAAAGGGCGCGGGGGACAGGTTCAGCGCACCGGCGGTGGCGCCGTATCTGCCTTGGTGGCGAACCGGAGCGGGCGCATGGCTGAGGTAGCGGCCCGCCGCCTTGTC
>JAATGA010000176.1 GCA_015654855.1 Rhodobacterales bacterium | reverse complement strand
TGCGCCTGTCGGGCTGGGTCCACCGCGTGCGCGATCATGGCGGCGTGCTGTTCATAGACCTGCGCGATCATTACGGCATCACGCAAGTGCTGGCCGACAGCGACTCGCCTGCCTTTGCCGCCCTGGACAAGGTGCGGGCCGAATGGGTGATCCGCATCGACGGCCGGGTGAAGGCCCGCGACGCGAGCCTGGTCAACGCGAAGATCCCGACCGGCGAGATCGAGGTCTATGCGCTCGATGTCGAGGTGCTGGGACCGTCGGAGGAATTGCCGCTGCCGGTCTTCGGCGAGGTGGAATACCCCGAGGAAACCCGGCTGACCTATCGCTTCCTCGACCTGCGGCGGCAGGGGATGCACGACAACATGATCCTGCGCTCGAACGTCGTGCGCTGGCTGCGCAACAAGATGTGGGATCAGGGGTTCAACGAATTCCAGACGCCGATCATCACCGCGTCCTCGCCCGAGGGCGCGCGCGACTTCCTGGTGCCGAGCCGTCTGCATCCGGGCAAGTTCTACGCTCTGCCCCAGGCGCCGCAGCAGTTCAAGCAACTGATCCAGGTGGCCGGTTTCGATCGCTATTTCCAGATCGCGCCCTGTTTCCGGGATGAGGATCCGCGCGCCGACCGCTCGCCGACCGACTTCTACCAACTCGACATCGAGATGTCCTTCGTGACGCAAGAGGATGTCTTCGCCGCCGTCCAGCCGGTACTGCAAGGGCTGTTCGAGGCCTTCGGCAAGGGCCGCAAGGTCTATACCGACTGGCCGCGCATCGCCTGGCGCGACAGTCTGAAATGGTATGGCAGCGACAAGCCCGACCTGCGCAACCCGATCAAAATGGCCGATGTGTCGGAGCATTTCCGGGATTCCGGCTTCGCGATTTTTGCCAAACTGCTGGAAACCCCCGGAAACGAGGTCCGCGCGATCCCGGCCCCGACGGGCGGCAGCCGCAAATTCGCCGACCGGATGAACGCCTTCGCCCAGAAAGAGGGCCTGCCGGGCATGGGCTATATCTTCTGGCGCAAGGCCGAGGATGGCTCCACTGAGGCTGCTGGCCCCATCGCCAAGGCTTTGGGGATCGGGCGGACGGAAGCCATCCGCGCCGAGTTGAACCTCGCCGAGGGCGATGCGGTCTTCTTCCTCGGCGGCAAGGCCGAGACCTTCGAATCCGTCGCCGGCAAGGCCCGCAACGAGATCGGGCGCGAGCTGGGGCTGACGGAAACCGACGCCTTCCGTTTCGCCTGGATCGTCGATTTCCCGATGTATGAGAAGACGGACGAGGGCAAGATCGACTTCAGCCATAACCCGTTCTAGATGCCGCAGGGGGGCCTTGAGGCGCTGTCGGGCGATCCGCTGTCGGTCTACGCTTGGCAGTATGACCTGGCCTGCAACGGCTATGAGGTGATTTCGGGCGGGATCCGCAACCACAAGCCGGAAATCATGTATCGCGCCTTTGAACTCGCCGGCTATCCGAATGCCGAGGTCGACAAGCGTTTCGGCGGCATGGTCAAGGCGTTCAAATACGGCGCGCCGCCCCACGGCGGCTGTGCGGCGGGGATCGACCGGCTGGTGATGCTGCTGGCCGATACGACGAACATCCGCGAGGTCATCATGTTCCCGATGAACCAGCGGGCCGAGGATCTGCTGATGAACGCGCCCTCGGAACCGACGAACGACCAGTTGCGCGAACTGCGGCTGCGCGTTGTGCCGAAAGAGCAGTAATTCCTTCACGGGGAACCAGGTTAAAGGGGCCGTGCCGCAGGGCGCGGCCCTTTGCTTTTCATCGGACGGAGGTCGAGCCGACGATCCTCAGACCCCGGGTCGCATGATCCGATAAAACCCGATGGTGCCGCCCCGGCGGGCGCACAACAGGGGCGCAGGCATGATGAAGCCGCCCTCGGCCAGGGCCGGAGGCAGTCTTCACGCAGGCGTAATCAGGGGCGCTCGCCCGGAACCTCAGCCGAAGGGCGTTTCGGGGTCGGTCGCGGGCGGGCAGAACCAGCGCGGGCCGGTGTCCGTCATCTGGCAGATGTCCTCCAGCCGGACGCCGCATTCGCCGTAAACGCAAAGCATCGGCTCGATGGAGAAGACCATGCCGGGGGCGAGCGGTGTGTCGTTGCCCTTCACGATGAACGGATCCTCGTGGATGTCCGACCCCAGGCCGTGGCCGGTGCGGTGCGGCAGGCCCGGAACAGCATAGCCGGGACCATAGCCCGCCTGTTCGAGGCTGGCACGGGCGGCGGCATCGACCGCCGAACAGGGCGCGCCGATCCGGGCGGCGGCGAAGGCCGCCGATTGAGCGGCATATTCCGCCCCCCAGATCGCCCGCTGCCGGTCGGTCGCCTTGCCGAAGACATAGGTTCGCGTGATGTCGGAATAATACCCGCCAAGGATCGCGCCCATATCGACCAGCACCATATCGCCGGGGGTCAGCACCTGGGGATAGGGCACGCCATGCGGATAGGCCGTCGCCTCGCCGAACTGGGCATAGGCGAATTGCGGGATCATCCCCATCGCGCCGTGGGCAGCGTCGATGAAGGCGGAAACCTCGGTCGTGCCGATGCCCGCCCGCAGACCCGCCCGGGTGGCCTTCTGCACGGCGAAGCTCGCATCCATCGCCGCCTGTATTATGGCGATCTCGGCGGGGGATTTGATCTGGCGCAGCGCGGCGATCAGGGCGCGCGCGGGCAGGATGGCGATGCCGTGGCCCGTCATCGCCTCGGCGAACAGAAACGGCGTCGCGGGGTCCAGCGCCAGCCCCTCGCCCCGGCAGGGCAGGGCCGCCGCACGGGCTGCGACCATCGGCCCCGGCGCCGCGTCCTCTTCCCAGGCGAGGATCTCGCCGGGCAGGCGGATCAGGGTTTGCAGCTTCGGCACCTCGAAGGCGGGGGAGAGGTAGACGATCCCGCCCTCGGACGGGATCAGCGCGCCGTGCATCCGTTCGGAGCCATGCAGCGCGATGCCGGTGAAATACGTCAGCGACGAGGATGCGTCGAGCCAGACGGCCCTGACCCCTGCCGCCCGCATCCGCGCCTGAAGCGCCGCGATGCGGGCCAGGCGTTCGGCGTCGCCGATGGGGGTGAATGCGGGTTTGGTAAGCCGGGTCAGGGCCTTGTCGTAGTCCATGAATGCCTCCGCGAAAGGGGTGCCCCGGCGGCGGTGCCGGGGCTTTGACGGGTCAAAGATCGGCAGGCCACAGGCCTTCGGGCAGGTTCTGATAGGCTATGGGACGCAGGAATCGCCGGATGGCGAGCGTGCCGACACTGGTGGCCGAGGCATTGGTCGAGGCCGGATAAGGCCCGCCATGCATCATCGCATCCACGACCTCCACCCCGGTCGAAAAGCCGTTGGCGAGCACCCGTCCGGCCTTGGTTTCCAGGATCGGCAGCAGCGCCCGCGCAAGACCCATGTCGCCGTCATCCAGGTGCAGCGTGGCGGTCAATTGCCCCTCGAACCCGTGGGCGAGGGTCAGCATCTCCTCCGCATCCGCGGTGCGGATGATCAGGCCGAGCGGGCCGAAGACTTCTTCGCCAAGCGCGTGGTCCTGGAGGTAGGTCGCGGCGGTCGTCTGATAGACGTTGGGGCTGGCGGTGCGGCCCTGGCTTTCCGTCTCGATCACCGGGGTAACGGCGTTGCGGGCGTGAAAGCGTGCCGTTCCGGCGCGGAAGGCGCTCGCGATGCCGTCGGTCAGCATCGGCTGGGAGGCGATCTGTTCCAGCGCGGCTTTGGCGGCGGCGACGAAGCGGTCGCCGGCGGGGCCTTCCGGCAGGACCACCACGCCGGGGTTGGTGCAGAACTGCCCCGCGCCCATGGTCAGCGACCCGGCCCAGCCTTGGGCGATCTGCTCGCCACGGGCCGCGAGGGCCTCGGGCAGGACGAAGTTCGGGTTGACCGAACCCAACTCGCCGAAGAAGGGGATCGGCTCGGGCCGCGCGGCGCAGAGGTTGAACAGCGCCCGCCCCGCGCCGAGCGAGCCGGTGAAGCCCACGGCCTTGATGGCGGGGTGCTTCACCACCGCCTCGCCCAGGTCGCGCGACGGCCCCTGGATGAAGCCGAAGGTGCCCTTGGGCATTCCGGTTTTCACGATTGCCGCGAGGATCGCCTCGGCCACGATCTCGCCGGTGCCGGGATGGGCGGGGTGACCCTTGACCAACACCGGGCAGCCCGCCGCGAGTGCCGAGGCCGTGTCGCCCCCGGCGGTCGAAAACGCCAGCGGGAAGTTCGAGGCGCCGAAGACCGCGACCGGGCCGAGGGGGCGCTCGATCAGGCGAATCTCGGTGCGCGGGGCGGGTTTGCGGTCGGGCAGGGCCGGGTCGATCCGGCGGTCGAGGTAGTCGCCTTGCAGGATATGGCTTGCGAACAGCCGCAACTGCCCGGTCGTCCGTCCGCGTTCCCCTTCCAGCCGGGCGACCGGCAGGCCGGATTCCTGATGGGCGATCTCGGTGATGTCGGCTCCGCGCGCCTCGATCTCGTCGGCGATGGCGTTCAGAAAGGCGGCGCGTTCGGCGCGGCTGGTCCGGCCGTAGGTCCAGAAGGCCCTGGCCGCAGCCAGGGCGGCGGCATCGACCTCGGCAGAACCGGCCGAGGCAAAACTGTATGAAGGCCCGCTGAAGGGTGCGGAGGCGAAGCTGTCGGTGCTGGCGACCCAGGCGCCGTCGATCAGGTTCTTGCCATGCGGGGTGAAGGACATGCGGGATCTCTCCTTGCCGGAAGCGGGTCTTGCCGACAGCGTGTCGGCAGGATTTTCCCGCCCCTTATGGCAGAAGTGAGGGCAGGGGTTCCAGCCCCGCGATCTCGCGCCGGAAGGCGGGGGCGTCGCCCCGGTCGGGCGCGTCCAGTTCCTCGGCAAAGCGGCGGCCGGCGTAGGTCGCCCAGGCGATAGGGGCGGGGGCGGCGGCGTCGCCGATCAGTCTGACCGAGCGGATACCGGCCCCCTCCCACGCGCCCCGATGCGCCTGGAGGGCCTGGAACAAGGCGTCGTTGCCGATGCGCGAGGTGACCATGACCACCGCGTCGCAGGCCAGGTCCGAGGCGCGCCCGGTCCAGGTGCAGCCGAGCGTCGCGCCCCGGTCATGGATCGCCTCGGGCGCTTTGGACGTGTGGACCGTCACGCCGAGGTCGAGAAGCCGGGCCTGGATAAAATGCTGCTCCAGCGTGTTTTCCGTCCATTCGGCGACCTTCACCGCTGGTGTGACGAACTCCACCGCGCAGCCGCGCGCGATCAACAGTTCGGCGAGGACCGAGGCCATGTAGAAATGGTCGTCGTCATACAGCATGACGCGGCCGCCCGTCGGCCCGCCGCCCGCCATGAGGTCGTCGGGGGTAAAGACCGGCATCGCCGCATCGGTCGCGATCGGCGCCAGATGCCGCCGCGCCACCGCGTCGCGCCGCCAGACGGCACCCGTGGCGATGGCGACATGCTCGGCCCCCATGGCGAGGACATCATCGGCGCTCAGCCGGCTGTCGAGGTAAGTTTCCATATTCGGCAGCGGCGCGATCTGCCCTGTGCGGTAGTCCGCGACCCGGCCCCAGGCCGAAAGGCCGGGCAGCCTGCGCTCCATCGCGACGCGCCCGCCGAGCACCTTGCCCGCCTCGGCAAGCGTGACGTGATAGCCGCGTCTGGCCGCGATATGTGCGGCCTCCAGCCCCGCCGGTCCGGCGCCGACGATCAGCACGGTTTCCGACGCGCCTTTGGGCCGCATCCTTTCGGGGTGCCAGCCCTTGCGCCATTCTTCCATGAACGAGGGGTTCTGGGTGCAGCGGCTGATCGAGCCGGTCATATCGCCCGACACGCAGATATTGCAGCCGATACATTCGCGGATGTCCTCGATCCGGCCCTCCTCGACCTTCTTCGGCAGAAAGGGATCGGCGATCGAGGGACGGGCGGCGCCGATGAAGTCGAGGATGCCCTGCTTCACCTGGCGCACCATCGCATCGGGCGAGGTGAAGCGGCCGACGCCGACGACCGGCCTCGGCGTCAGCGCCTTGATGCCGCGCACCAGATCTTCTTGCGCGGCCTCTTCCTTGAAGCGCGAGGTGCCCGAGCAATCGTGCCAGGTGCCATGGGCCAGATCCCAGAGGTCCGGCAGGTCGGCGTTCATCGCGATGAAATCGCGCAGTTCGGCATTCGACAGCCCGAGCGCCCCCGCCTCGTGCAGCGACAGGCGCAGGGTGATGCCCATCTCGCCCCCGGTTTCCTCGCGCGCGATTTCCACCACCTCGCGCACGAAGCGCGAGCGGTTTTCGAGGCTGCCGCCGTATTCGTCCGTGCGTTGGTTGGTGGCGCGGGACAGGAAGTGCTGAAAGATGCCGAAACCATGCGCGCCGTAAAGGCAGATCAGATCGAACCCCGCCTGCTGCGACCGGCGAAAGGCGATGCGGAACCAGCGTTGCAGGTCGCGGATGTCGTCTTTGTCCAGGGCGCGCGCCTGCACCGGATCGGGGTGAAAGGTCAGGATGGGCCCCGGCGAGACCGCGAGCGGCACCTCGCGCGTGTAGAGATTCGGGCCGTTGATGCCGGAATAGGCCAACTGGATGCCCGCAAGCGCGCCGCAGGATTTCATCGCCTCGGCCATGTTGGCCAGCGCGGGGATGTCCTTATCCTCCCACAGATGCTGTTCGATATAGGGGGCGACTTCCGATGTGGGGTGGATTTCCGTCTGCTCGGTGAAGATCACGCCCCAGCCGCCCTCCGCTTTCGTGCGGCGCATTGCGGCCACGGCAGAGGGGTCGCGGTAGCCGCCGCCGTTGCAATGCGGCACCTGGAAGAAGCGGTTCTTCGCGGTTTTCGGGCCGATCTACACAGGCTCGAACAGGATGTCGTAGCGGGGGTCGCGGAGGGGCTGGGTCGTCATGGCGGGGACCTTGCGGGTGGCTGTGGGGCTGGCCTGGGTGGACAGAGGTGTGGCGGCGGTTGCCGGGGGAAGGGGGGCTTTCCACCCCCCTCTTGGCCTCGCGGCCAATTCACCCCCCGAGGATATTCTCGCAGAGAGGATGGAGGGAAGAAGGAAGATTTGCGCGATGTCCCGGCTGTCCGGTGGCGGCGAG
>JAATGA010000226.1 GCA_015654855.1 Rhodobacterales bacterium | reverse complement strand
CGGTGTCGCAGGGGCGATGGCACTTGCCGCAGCCTTCGCCGAAAGCGGGGCCACCCCGCCCGTCGATCTCGTCATCACCGTCACCCGCGCCGAGGAAAGCACATGGTTCCCGGTTTCCTACATCGGTTCGCGGGCGGCGCTCTGCCGCCTGAAACCCGAGGAATTCGAGGCCCGGCGATCGGATACCGGACGCACCCTGGCCGAGCACATGCGCGACGAGGGCGGAGACCCCCACGCCGTGCTGCGCGGTCCGGGCCTGCCTCCCGCCCAATTCGTCGAGATGCACATCGAACAGGGGCCGATCCTCGACGAGGCGCGCGAGCCTTTTGCCCTTGTCGAGGCGATCCGTGGCGGGGTCCGCTACCGCGATGCCCGGATTCATGGCACATGGGCACATTCGGGCGGTGCGCCGCGTGGTCGGCGCTCTGACGCGGTTTTTGCCTTCGCCGATCTCGTCACCCGGATGGATCTGATCTGGGGCGCGGAAATTGCCGCGGGCCGTGATCTTGCGGTGACCTTCGGTCGCGTCGATGCGGCCTCCGATGAACATGCTTTCGCCAAGGTTCCCGGCGAACTGGGCTTTTGCGTCGACATGCGCAGCACCGATGACGGCGAGCTCGACCGCGCCCTCGGGATCATTGCCGCAACGACGCGCGAGATCTCGGCGGAACGCGGTGTGACATTCGATCTCGGCGCGCTGTCGTGCAGCCACCCAGCCGCGCTTTCCAGCAGCCTCGTCGATCGGATTGCCGATGGCGCGGCGCGACTTGGCATGGCACCCCGGCGGATGTTCTCGGGTGGCGGCCATGACACGGCGGCCTTCCGTCAGGCGGGATGGGAGGCCACGATGGTCTTCATCCGCAACTGGGACGGCAGCCACAACCCGGGCGAAAGCATGAATCCCGCCGATCTGGCCGAAGCGGTGCGGGCCCTTGAGGCAAGCTGGGGCGATCGTCAGCGGGACTGCTGACAGCGCCCCCTCCAAACCCACGATCAGCCATGCACGCGGTACCTGAACCGCGAAACCCGCGCGGAATCAGGCATCGTGAAACAGGGCGCGACAGACGCGGCGGAAAGCTGCAACCGATCAGAAAGGTGCCCCTTTCAAGGCGATGCGCCAACGGATACCGCGACGGGGCCGGGCCTCGGATCCCGCCTCCGTCGCAGCACAGCTTGCCGTCCGCATGCGCAGCGGCAATCGAACTCCGGCCTTCTATGTCGCGATATCGCCATATCGAACGACGGCGGCGGAGGCCCCCGCCGTTCCTGTCGCCCGGATTACTTCGAAACGTAGAGCTGGCGCGGGAACCGCGTCAGCCGTTCCGCACCGTCCCTGCGCACGACAATCGTCTCGGACATGCCGAAACCCGACGCGAGGACATAGGTGTGGAACACCATGTTTTCCTCGAACGACCAGCTCGCGCCCGGATGGGCCTCCAGAGGTTCGCCGCCGTTCGGTTGCATCAGCAGGCCGACAGAATAGAAGGTCTTGTTGGTGTAATCCTTGCGCAACCCGCTCGACAGGATACCATCGCGGTAGATCGCATCGGCTTCCTTTGCGGGCACGCCCGGACGCACCGCCGCGATCGCCTGATCCTGGATGGAGATCATCTTTTCGACCATCGCGTAATCGGCATCGCTCGCCTCGGCCACGCGGATCGGGCGCATGAAACGGGCGTTATAATAATGGCTGTTCGGCGTGACCTCGATCTGCACGATGTCGCCGCGTTCGAGAATGCGATCCGTGTAGCCGCCATGCAGGTGGAAAGCCCGCTCGCCCGAGGACATCACCCCCGGCCCCGGCAGATCCGAGCCCTTGCGGATCATCGCGGCGCAGATCTCGGCCGCCATCTCGCGCTCGCTCACACCGATACCGGCCGAATTGATGGCGGCGGTCATGCCGGCTGCCGCGGCGCCTGCGGCAATCCGCTGATAGGCGATCTCGGCCTCTGATTTGATCAGCCGCATGTTGGAAACGAGCGTGCTTGTATCGACCATCCTGGTGTTGGGCATCGCCTCGACGATGGCGTTCCAGCGCTGCGCGTTCAGGACCCATGCGCCCATCTCGACCCCGATCGCCGAGGCCTTGCCGATCCGCGGGGTGATCGCCCCGACAGCTACGGCGGTGCGGTCATCACTATCGGTCCACAGCACGTGGTCCTTGTAGACGCAGGTGCTTTCGAGCGCATATTCCTCGACATCGCGCGCAAACAGCGTCGGCGCGCCCTCGGCGGGAATGATGGCAAACTGGAACGTTCCGTAGGCGCGGGTGAAATAGCCGGTCAGCCAGGTCACCGTTTCGGGCATGAAGGCCAGAAGAGCGTCGAGCTTGCGCGCCTTCAGCTCTGCCTGCACCCGCGCGACGCG
>JAATGA010000244.1 GCA_015654855.1 Rhodobacterales bacterium | reverse complement strand
GCGCTCACCCGCACCATCAACAAATACGCCAATGAGTCCGGCATCGCCAAAAAGGAGAAGGTAGAACTCTCCGGCGACGATATGCGCGAAGGCCTGACCTGCGTGCTGTCGGTCAAGGTGCCGGATCCGAAATTCTCCTCCCAGACCAAGGACAAGCTGGTCAGCTCCGAAGTGCAGCCGGTGGTGCAGGCGGCGGTGGCGGATGCCGTTTCGCACTGGTTCGAAACGCATCCGAAGGAAGCCAAGGGCATCATCCAGAAGGTGATGGACGCGGCGGCGGCGCGGGAGGCGGCGCGCAAGGCGCGGGAACTGACCCGGCGCAAGACGGCGATGGATGTGAACTTCCTCGCCGGCAAGCTGAAGGATTGCTCGGAAAAGGACCCGGCGAAATCCGAAGTCTTCCTGGTCGAGGGTGACTCCGCCGGCGGCTCGGCCCAGACCGGGCGCGACCGGCGGACGCAGGCTATCCTGCCCCTGCGGGGTAAGATCCTGAACGTGGAACGCGCCCGTTTCGACAAGATGCTGTCGAGCCAGGAGATCGGAAACCTCGTCGTGGCGCTTGGCACCGGGATCGGGCGCAGCGAATTCGACATCTCGAAACTGCGCTACCACAAGGTCGTCATCATGACCGATGCCGACGTGGACGGGGCGCATATCCGCACGCTGCTGCTGACCTTCTTCTTCCGGCAGATGCCGGAACTGATCGAGGGCGGATACCTCTATATCGCGCAGCCGCCGCTTTACAAAGTCGCGCGCGGCAAGTCCGAGGTCTATCTGAAGGACCAGGCGGCGCTGGACGATTACCTCGTCCATATGGGAATCGAGAACGCGGTGCTGCGTCTGGCCTCGGGCGAGGAGATCGCCGGGCCGGATCTGTTGCGCGTGGTCGAGGGGGCGCGGTCCTTCCGCAAGGTGCTGGACAGCTTCCCGACGCATTACCCGCGCCCGATCCTGGAACAGGCGGCGCTGGCCGGCGCCTTCGAGGCGGGCCGTGCGGATGCCGATCTTCAGGGGCTGGCCCAGGCGGTGGCGGCGCGGCTCGATCTTGTTGCGGTCGAATACGAACGCGGCTGGCAGGGGCGGATCACCCAGGATCACGGCATCCGTCTGTCGCGCATCCTGCGGGGGGTCGAGGAGCTTCGCACGCTCGACGGCGCGGTCCTGCGCTCGGGCGAGGGGCGGCGGCTCGCGCAGGCGGCGGCGCCGTATCGCGACATCTATGCCCGATCGGCGCGCCTGGTGCGCAAGGATCGCGAGCAGGCGGTGCACGGCCCGGTCGATCTGCTGAAGGCCGTGCTGACCGAGGGCGAGAAGGGCCTGGCGCTGCAACGCTACAAGGGCCTGGGCGAGATGAACCCCGAACAGCTTTGGGAAACCACGCTCGACCCCGAGGCGCGGACGCTGTTGCAGGTGCGGGTCGACGACCTGGCCGAGGCCGACGACATTTTCACCAAGCTGATGGGTGATGTCGTCGAACCCCGGCGCGAGTTCATCCAGCAGAACGCGCTGTCGGTGGAAAACCTCGACTTCTGACTGGTGCTGCGACGCATGTGGAAAGGGCGGCCCCGGGGCCGCCCTTTTGCCTTTCGTTCGTGTCAGTCGGCATGAACTACCACTGGCGCGGCATGGGCCTGAGGCTTTCTCAGGAACAGCGACAGCGGGATCGCGCAAAGCGTCATCACCAGCATCAGCTTGAAATCGTTGACGTAAGAGATCATCAGCGCCTGCACGTTCACCAGGTTGTCGATCACTTGCAGATATTGGGTGTTCACGGCTATCACCGCCGGCAACTGCTGTTGCAGATTCGGGTTCGTGGCCGTCACATGGCCCGCCAACTCCATATGATTGATCTGCACGTTCCGCGTCAGCATCACCGTGACCACCGAAATCCCGATGGACGAGCCAATGTTGCGCACCAGGCTGTAAAGGCTGGTCGCGTCCGCCCGGTATTTAGGGTCCAGCGTCGCGAAGGTCGTGGTGGACAGCGGCACGAAAACGAAGCCCAGCCCCAGCCCCTGGATCACGCCCGAGACGATGATCGGATTGTCGTCCATCTGCGGGGTGAACCCGGTCATCATCCACAGGGACAGCGAGATCATCCCCAGCCCGGCCGAAACCAGGATCCGGGGATCGACGATCCGCACCAGCCGGCCGACGACCAGCATCGAGATCATCGTGCCCACCCCCCTCGGCGCCATGACCACCCCGCTGAGAAACGCGGAATGGCCAAAGACCCGGGACAGCATCGGCGGCAGCAGAGCGAGGCTCGCCAACAGGATGATGCCCACGATGAAGATGAAGATCAGCCCCATGATGAAGTTGCGGTCCATGAACATGCGCGGGTCCAGGAACGGTTGCCGCGTTGTCGTGATGTGGATGACGAAGATCCAGAAGCCGCAGACGGTCACGAACAGCCAGATCCAGCTTTCCCCGGCATTGAACCAGTCGACCTCGGCCCCGCGGTCCAGCAGCATCTGAAGCGCGCCGATTCCCAGCGACAGCGCGACGAAGCCGAACGCGTCGAATGTCCGTGCCCGCGTGATGCTGCGCGGCAGGAAGGCGGCGCTGCCGAAAAAGGCGATGATGCCAAGCGGCAGGTTGATCAGGAACACCCACCGCCAGTCGTAGTTTTCGGTCAGCCAGCCGCCGAGCGTCGGGCCGATGATCGGGCCGATCATGATCCCCGCGCCCCACATCGCCATG
>JAATGA010000314.1 GCA_015654855.1 Rhodobacterales bacterium | reverse complement strand
TCCTCGACCGTGGCCGACAGGCCTGCGACACGCAGGCCGGGGGCGAGGCTGCGCAGCCGTGCGAGACCCAGCATCAGCTGGTCGCCGCGTTTGGATTCCGCCAGTGCGTGGATTTCGTCCACGATCAGCCGTTGCAGGCCTGCGAAGATACGCGGGGCATCCTCATAGGACAGCAGCAGCGCCAGCGACTCGGGCGTGGTCAGCAGGATATGCGGCGGGTCGGCCCCCTGGCGGCGACGTTGGGTGTAGGTGGTGTCGCCGGTCCGGTCCTCGATGCGGATGGCGAGGCCCGCGCCCTCAACCGGGCGGCGCAGGTTGCGGCGGATGTCGGCGGCCAGTGCCTTCAGAGGCGAGATATAGATCGTGTGCAGGCCCGGGGGCGGGTTTGCCCCCAGTTCCGCCAGGGTTGGCAGGAAACCGGCGAGGGTTTTGCCGCCGCCGGTGGGGGCGATCAGCAGGGTCGCAGGCTCCCCGGCGCGGTCGAGCATCGCCTGCTGATGCGGGTGCAACTGCCAGCCTTGCGCGGTGAACCATTCGGCCAGAGGGGCGGGGAGGGTGGTCATGCCGGTAAGATAGGCGTGCGGCGGGCTGCGGAGAAGGGCGTCCGCAAACGGAAAGGGGCGGCCCGGTGAGGACCGCCCCCTTCATGTTCTGCCGTCAGGATCAGGCGTGGATAGCGCCGTCGCCGCAGGCGAGTGCCGCCTCGCGCACCGCTTCGGAATAGGTCGGGTGGGCGTGGCAGGTCAGGGCGATGTCCTGTGCTGCCGCGCCGAACTCCATGCCGACACAGATCTCGTGGATCAGATCACCCGCGCCCGGCCCGATGATATGGGCGCCGAGGATGCGGTCGGTTTCCTTGTCGGCGAGGATTTTGACGAAGCCCTCGGCCTGGAAGACCGCCTTGGCGCGGGCATTGCCCATGAAGGGGAATTTGCCGATTTTATAGGCGCGGCCTTCTTCCTTCAGCTGTTCCTCGGTTTTGCCGACCGAGGAGACCTCGGGCGTGGTGTAGATCACGCCGGGGATGACGCCGTAGTTCACATGGCCATGTTTGCCGGCGATGATCTCGGCGACCGCCATGCCCTCGTCCTCGGCCTTGTGGGCGAGCATCGGGCCGACAATCGCGTCACCGATGGCATAGATGCCGGGGACGGTGGTGCGGAAATGGTCGTCGGTCTTGATCTGGCCGCGCGGCAGCATCTCGACGCCAAGGGCTTCAAGGCCCAGACCGGCGGTATAGGGGCGGCGACCGGTGGCGACGAGGACGGTTTCGGCCTCGATCTTCGCCTCGCTGTCGTCTTTGCGCAGCTTGTAGGTGACGGTGGCCTTGCCCTTTTTCGCCTCAACGCCCTGAACGGCGGCACCGAGGACGAATTTAAGGCCCTGTTTCGTCAGGATCTTCTGCAGGGATTTGGCGACCTCGCCATCCATGCCGGGGGTAATGGCGTCGAGGAATTCGACCACTGTCACCTCGGTCCCGAGGCGGGAATAGGCGGAACCCAGTTCCAGGCCGATGACGCCCGCGCCGATCACCACCAGGGATTTCGGGATCTTCTTCAGGGACAAGGCGCCGGTCGAGGTGACGACAGTTTCCTCATCGACCGTGATGCCGGGCAGGGCCGAGGGTTCGGAGCCGGAGGCGATGATGATATTCTTCGCGAGGTGGATATCTTCGCCCACCTTGACCTGACCGGCCGCCGGGATCGAACCCCAGCCTTTCAGCCAAGTGATCTTGTTCTTCTTGAACAGAAATTCGATGCCCTTGGTGTTGCCGTTGACCACATCCTGTTTGTAGTCCTGCATCTTTGCCCAGTCGACTTTGGGAGCGCCGCCGATCAGGCCCATCTTCTCGAAGTTCTCGTGAACCTCGTGCAACTGATGGGTGGCGTTCAGCAGCGCTTTGGACGGGATGCAGCCGACGTTGAGGCAGGTGCCGCCGAGCGTTTCACGCCCTTCGACAACGGCGGTTTTCAGGCCGAGTTGGGCGGCGCGGATCGCCGCCACATAGCCGCCGGGGCCTGCACCGACCACAATCACATCAAATTCTGCCATGGTTATCTCCTTTGTCGGGCCGCGGGCCGGGGATTTCGCACCCCCGGACCCCCGCGGGATATTTCTGCCGGAATGAAGGGGTCAGATCAGCGCTGCCCCCAGAAGTGTAACGGTTGCTGCGACCACGACCGTCCAGATCACCGAACGCCAGGGCGACCAGCCGAAGGCATAGGCCGGGATATAAAGGACGCGGGCGGCGACGTAGATCCATGCCGCCGCTGCGGTGATGGCGGTCGACTGGGCCGAGACGGCGACGATCAGCACGGCGGGGGCGAAGAGGCCCAGCCCTTCGAAGCCGTTGTCCACCGCACGGCGCAGCCGGCCCAGAAGGGCCGAGAACTCGGGCATCCTGTCGCGGGGGCTGGCGTTCAGCTTTGGCCCCAACTCGCGGTTCATCTGGCCCTGGGCCAGGCAGATCGTGCCGATCTGAACGAAAAGTGCCGCCACCAGCGCGGTGAGTTCGGGGGTCATCATGTCAGGCAGACCGCAAAACAGACCACGGGGCGGCCAGCCATATGGGCATGGTCTGCCCGGAAAAGCGCTTCCCAGGCTTTTGATGCCGGATTGCCGGGCCGATGCCGGGCGCGTGCCTCCGCCCGAAGGCGGGCGGGGATCAGGGCCGGAACGGGGGCGGCAGGCGAACGCGACATGGTAAACCAGGATGCGGGGAGGAGGCGGGCCTTTCCGGCCCGCCCCGGGATCTTTGCCGGATCAGAGATCCATCAGCAGGCGGCGGGGATCTTCCAGCGCCTCTTTGACGCGGACGAGGAAGGTCACGGCACCCTTGCCGTCCACGATGCGGTGATCGTAGCTGAGCGCCAGATACATCATCGGGCGGATGACGATCTGGCCGTTCACGACGACCGGGCGATCCTGGATCTTGTGCATCCCCAGGATGCCCGACTGCGGCGGGTTCAGGATCGGCGAGGACATCAGCGAGCCATAGACCCCGCCGTTCGAGATGGTGAAGCTGCCGCCGGTCATCTCGGCCATCGACAGTTTGCCGTCGCGGGCGCGGGCGCCGTATTCGGCGATCTTCTTCTCGATCTCGGCGAAGGACATCTGGTCGGCGTCACGCACCACCGGCACGACGAGGCCGTTCGGCGTGCCGACAGCGACGCCCATATGGACGAAGTTCTTGTAGACGACATCGGTGCTGTCGATCTCGGCATTGACCTCGGGAACCTCTTTCAGGGCATGGACGCAGGCCTTCACGAAGAAGGACATGAAGCCGAGCTTCACCTTGTGCTTCTTCTCGAAGAGATCCTTGTACTCGTTGCGCAGGCCCATGATGCCCGACATGTCCACCTCGTTGTAGGTGGTCAGCATGGCGGCGCTGTTCTGCGCGTCCTTCAGGCGGCGGGCGATGGTCTGGCGCAGGCGGGTCATCTTGACCCGTTCTTCGCGCGCGGCGTCGTCGGCCGGAACCGGCGCGCGCGGGATCGGCGCGGCGGCGGGTGCGGGGGCTACGGCGGGGGATGCGGTCGCGGCGGCGACGGCGCGGGCCACGTCTTCCTTCATCACACGGCCGTCACGACCGGTGCCGGCGACCGAGCCGGCGGCAAGGCCCGCTTCGGCCATGGCTTTCTTGGCCGAGGGGGCGTCCTCGACATCCTTGCCGGCCGGGACAGCGGTTGCGGCGGCGGGTGCCGGGGCCGCGACGGGTTCGGGCGCCTTGGCCACAGCCGGGGCGGGGGCCGCACCGGCGGCCCCTTCGGAGACGATGGCAAGGCGGGCATTGGCCGCGACGGTCGTTCCTTCGGGCGCGATGATCTCGGTCAGGACGCCCGCGACGGGCGAGGGGACCTCGACCGAAACCTTGTCGGTTTCCAACTCGCACAGCATCTCGTCCTGCGCAACCGTATCGCCCACCTTCTTGAACCAGGTGGAGACCGTCGCCTCGGAAACGCTTTCGCCCAGGGTGGGCACCATCACATC
>JAATGA010000474.1 GCA_015654855.1 Rhodobacterales bacterium | reverse complement strand
GACCCCGGGTCCGGGGCGCAGGCGGCCGCCCCGGGTCCGGTTTGCGATTGCCGCGCGAAGAACAGGAGCAGGCCATGGCGCAACGTGTGGCGATCGTGACCGGGGCGGGCGGCGACATCGGGCAGGCCATCGCCCTGCGGCTGGCCAGGGATCACGATCTGGTCGTGCTGGCCGATCGCGATTTTTCCGCTGTCAAAGAGCTTGCGGCCGGTTGGGGGCCGCAGTTCGTGGCAACCGCTGTCGATGTGACCGATCCGGCCGCCTGCGCAGCACTGGCCGCCACCGTCGTCCCCTTGGGGGATCTGGCGGTGCTGGTGAACAATGCCGGGGCGGCCAAGGGCGTCAGCCTGCACGCGACCACCCCCGCAAGCTGGCAAGCCGACCGGGCGCTGAACCTCGATGCGGCGTATCTGACATTTCAGGCGCTGGCGGATCTGCTGAAGGCGGCGAAAGGCTCGGTTATCAACATCGTTTCCGTCAACGGCATGGGCATCTTCGGCCATCCGGCCTATTCGGCGGCCAAGGCCGGGATGATCCACCTGACCCGCGCCATCGCGGTCGAATATGGCAAGTTCGGCATCCGCGCCAATGCCATCGCCCCCGGCACCGTCCGCACCCGGGCGTGGGAGGCCCGGGCCGAAGCCAACCCCGATGTCTTCGCCGAGGCCGCCGCACATTACCCCCTGGGCCGGATTGTCGCGCCCGGGGACGTGGCCGAGGCGGCGGGCTTCCTCGCCTCGCCCCTCGCCGCCGCGATCACCGGGGTGCTGCTGCCCGTCGACTGCGGCCTGACCGCCGGCACGCCGGGCCTCGCCCGCACCTTCAGCCAGTCCGCCGATTACTGAGGCCGCCGATGACCCTGTTTCTGGAAAACGCCTGGGATCCGCAGCCTGCCCCCTTCGGCACCTGGACCGTCACCCTCACCAATCTGTCGGACGCGGTTCTGGCGGATTTCACCCTTTCGCTGACCACGATCACCCGGATCATGCCCGAGCATGAAATCCACGGCGCGCGGCTGTTGCGGCGGGTGGCGAACTTCCATGAATTCGCGCCGCCGGAAGGCTTGCGCCTCACCCCCAGTGCATCCTGGCGGTTCGAGGCAGAAGGGCTTTATCGCGACCCGCGCCATCGCAACGACGCGGCCAAGACCGCCTGGGTGACGATTGACGGGGAACATCTGACCGTTCAGACCGCCGATCTGACACGCGCCGACCAGGCGGTGCCGGTGCCCCCGCCGCGCCTGCCCGTGGGGCACATGACCCTGCCCTTCGCCGTTCTGCCCTGGCCGAATGCGATCACCGGCACCCCCGGCACGGTGCCGGTTCTGCTGCACGCCGCCGAGGGGACCAGCCTCGCCGACCTTCGCCTGCTGCTGTCGGTCGATGCACTTCATTCCCGGCTGTTTCCGGCGGCAAGGCGGCTGTTCCAGATCGCCGCCGCTCCGGGCGCGCGGGAACTGGCCTTCGCCTACGACGCCTCGCTTCCGGTCGAGGGCTATCGGATCAATTTCGCCGAGACCATCACCCTGCACGCCAGCGCCGGGGCCGGGCGGCGTTATGGCCTGATTACGCTCGCCCATATGCTGCACGGCGCGCATTCGGATGCGGATTTCGCCTTCCCGGCGACGGGCAGCATCGAGGATGCGCCGCGTTACGGCTGGCGGGCCTGCCACCTCGACTGTTCACGGCATTTCTGGACCATCGACAAGGTGCGGCGGCATGTCGACATCCTCGCCTGGCTGAAGCTGAACCTGTTCCACTGGCACCTGACGGATGACGAGGGCTGGCGGGCCGAGATCCTGGCATATCCTGCGCTGACCGGGGCAGGTGCGCACCGCGCCGCCGATACGCCCACCATGCTGCCGCAGCTTGGCGACGGCCCCGCGCGCCAGGGCGGGTTCTATACGCAAGACCAGATGCGCGCCCTCGTCGCCCATGCAGCATCGGTCGGCGTCGAGGTCATGCCCGAGATAGAAACCCCCGGACATGCCGCCTGCGTTGTGGCCGCCCTGCCCTTTCTTGTCGACCCGGACGAGACCCCGGACAGCTATCAGCCCGTCCAAGGCTATCCCAACAACTCGTGGAATCCCGGCGTGCCGGAAACCTTCACGGTGCTGGAACGCATCATCGACGAGCTTTGCGCGATCTTCCCGTCGAAATACCTCCACATCGGCGGGGACGAGGTGGCCAGGAACGCCTGGCTGCAATCGCCCAAAGCCCGTATCCTGATGCAGCGCGAGGGGCTTTCCGGCACGTTCGAACTGCAAAGCTGGTTCCTGCGCCGGATCAAGGCGATGCTGAGCGCGCGGGGCAAGATCCTCGTCGGCTGGAACGAGGTCGCGCATGGCGGCGGCATCGCGCCCGAGGGCACGCTGCTGATGGCATGGGAGACGCCCGAGGTCGGGATCGACCTGGCGCGTCACGGCTACGACGTGGTGATGACGCCGGGCCAGGCATATTACCTCGACATGGCGCAGCACCCCGCCTGGGCAGAACCGGGCGCGGCCTGGGCCGGCTGGTCCTCGCCCGAAAAGGCCTATGGCTACGAAGCCGAGGGCGATTTCCCGCCCGAACTCGCGGGCCATATGAAGGGCGTGCAGGCCTGCATATGGTGCGAGCATTTCACCACTGTGCAATGGTTCAACGAGATGGTCTTCCCCCGCCTGCCGGCGGTGGCCGAGGCGGGCTGGACAAGGGCCGCCAACAAGGATTTCCTGCGCTTCGCCGCGCAGGTGCGACTGCATCCGGTGCTGTAGGGGACTGGCAAAATGCGCATCGCCGTCGGCGGCATCCATACCGAATGCTCCACCTCCTCGCCCGTTCTGATGCACGAGGCCGATTTCCGCGTCCTGCGCGGCGAGGCGTTGCCCGCGCATGACCATTTCGCCTTTCTGCGGGATTTCGCGGTCGGGATCGCGCCCCTGATGCACGCCCGCGCCGTGCCCGGCGGCCCCGTCGCCCGTGCGACCTACGAGGCGTTCAAGGCCGAGTTCCTCGACCGCCTTGCCGCCGCCGCGCCCTTCGATGCGGTCTATCTCGCCCTGCACGGTGCGATG
>JAATGA010000221.1 GCA_015654855.1 Rhodobacterales bacterium | reverse complement strand
TGGCGGCGGAGCTGGACCGGCTGGAGCCCAACCCCTCGGGCCGCCCGCCGGTGGAGGCGCCGCGACCGCTGTGGCTCTGGCCCGCCGCGCTGGCGCTGGTGCTGCTGGTCTTCGCCGGTCTTGCGAGGGAGAGATGAGCGGGCTGTTCTTCCTGCGGCCCCTGTGGCTGCTGGCGCTGCTGCCCGTCGCGGCGGCGGCGCTGTGGCTGCGCCGCCGGCGGGTGGCGGGGGCCTGGTCGTCGGTGATCGACCCGGCGCTTCTGCCCGCGCTGCGCCGTCTTGGCCTGATGCAGGACGGGCGAGGGGATGCGTCCGCGCTTTTGCCCTTCGCGGCGGCGGCGCTGCTGCCGCTGGCGCTGTCGGGGCCGGCGGTGTCGCGCTCGGGCATGGCGGAGTTCCGCGCGCTCGACCCGCTGGTGCTGGTACTGGACCTCTCGCCTTCGGTGGTGGCCGAGGACCGGGTGCTGGCCGAATTGCAGGCGGGGGCGGCGGGGCTGCTGGATGCCGCGCAGGGCCGCCCGGCGGGGATGATGGTCTATGCGGCGGATGCCTATCTGGCCTCGGCCCCCACCACCGACGCCGAGAGCCTTCGCGGCCTGATCGGGGCCGTCAAACGCGATACCGTGCCGGTGGCGGGCAGCCGCCCGGACATTGCCCTTTCCATGGCGCGCGACCTGTTCGCCGGAGTGGAAACCCCCGGACTGGCCGGGGCCGATCTGGTGCTGGTCACCGATGGCGGCGGCGCAGGCCCGCGCGCGGTGGAAGAGGCGGCGCGGCTTGCCCATGACGGCGCGCGGGTCTGGGCGCTGGTCTTGCCCGCCGCCGCCGGCGCCCCCGCGCCGGATGCGGCGGGGCTTGCCGCGCTGGCCGGGGCAGGGGGCGGCGCTGCGTTTCCGGTGGCCGAGGCCGCCACGCTCGCCGACCGCATCGCGCGCGCCCGCACCGCCCGGCTGGTGCGCGAGGATGCGGCGGGGCAGGGGACGCGCGACCTTGGCCCGTGGTTCCTGCCGCTGTGCCTCGTGGTGCTGTTCCCGCTGTTCAGGAGGCGGCGATGATCCGCGCCGCGTTCGCCGTCGCCGGGGGGGCGGCGCTTCTGCTGGCGGGCAGGGCGTCCCTGGCGAAGCTTTTGCTGGTGGCGGGTCTGCCCGGCCTTGCCGCGCCCCTGCTGGACGATCCGGCGGTGCGGGGTGTGGCGCTCTATCAGGCCGGGGATTACGCGGCGGCCGACGACGCCTTCCGCGCGGCGGGGCGCGGATCGACCTATAACCGCGGTCTGTCGCTGGCGGCGACCGGCGATTACCCGCTGTCGCGGGCCTATTTCGACGCGGTGCTGTTCGCCAACCCGGCCGACAGCATGGCGCGAGAGAACCGCAATGTGGTCAACGCCCTGATCCCGCCGGTGCTGGGGCAGGCCAATGCCGCGGGCCGCATCGCCGCCGAGGCGATCGCGACCTCCGGCGGATCGCCGGTGGACGAGATCAAGCGGCTGGGTCGCCCGCTGGACGCGGGCCGCCGGGTGGCCGATGCCGAATGGCTGGCGAGCTTGCCCGACGACCCCGGCGAATTCCTGCGCCTGCGGCTGGAGGCCGAGCACAAGCGCCGCCTGTCGATGGGTCTGACCCCGCCGGAAGGAGGGGACCCATGGTAAGACTGATTGTGCTGCTGATCTGCCTTGCCGCTCCGGTGCTGGCCGAGGGCAACCTGAAACTGTCGATCCTGCCGGAACCGGGCCATCCGCAGCCGGTGGTGGGCGAGATGATCCGGGTCACCATCCGCGCCGTCTACGACCGCAAGATCGCCAACGAGGCGCTGGAGATCGACCCGACCGACGCTTTCGACTGGGTGCAGACCCACCCCGACGACTGGCATGAAGAACGCATCGACGGCCTGGCGAAGATCGTGATGGAGCGGAAGCTGGCGCTCTGGCCCAAACGCGCCGGTCCGCTGCAATTCGGCCCGGCCCGCCACCGGCTGACCATCATCGACACGAAGAGCCGGCGGCAGGATGTGGTGGTGACCGCACCGCCCCTGGTGCTGGCGGTCGGGGAATTTCCCGCCTTGCACGGCTGGCATCTGGCGGCGGGGGCGGTGGAACTGACCGATACGCTCTCGACCGATCCGGCCCGGCTGGAGGACGGGCAGGTGGTGACGCGCCAGGTCCGCCTGCGGGTGCGCGGCGCCTTGCCCGAACATCTGCCGCCGCGCCCGGTGGTGTCAGAGAACTGGCTGATCACCTTCGCCGCCCCCGTGCAGCGCGCGTTGCTGCTGACCGCCGAGGGGCCGGTATCCGAGGTGCTGTGGGCCTGGCAGTTTCGCCCCCATACCGGCGAGCCGGGTCTGCTGGAGCCGGTTTCGATCCCGTATTTCAACACGGAAACCCGCCGGATCGAAACAGTGGAGATCCCGGCGCTGACCATCGGCTACGCCAGTTTCTACACCGGGCAGGTGCCCACGGGCCGGGTGGGGGCGCGGCAACTGGCGCTGCTGGCGGCGATGGCCGGGCTGGGTCTGATCGTCGGGCTGGGGCTGGCCGCGATCCGCCTCGCGCCGGAGCGCACGGGCCGGGGCTGGCGGCGGCTCCGCGCCCGGTTTTCCCCCTTCCTGCGGCTGGCGATCCGGCGGGCGGCGCGGCGGGGCGATCTGCTGACGCTGCGCCGTCTGGCGGGCGAGGCGGGCTGGCCGGCCGAACGGCTGGCGCGGATCGACCGGGCGATCTACGGCCGCCCGGTCTCCTGACCCCGGTGGAAATCCGAATTGGGGTCGTTCAGAACCGCGCTGCGCAACACCTGCCACAGCTTTGCGCGCAGATCGGCGTAATCGGGGTGCGCGCGCGGGTCGCCCTGCCACAGGGGCACCGGCAGCCGCGCGGCGATGCGGCCCGGGCGCGGCGTCAGCACCAGGATGCGGTTGCCCAGCACCAGCGCCTCGTCCACCGAATGCGTCACGAAGACCACCCCCGGCCCGCCGGCCCGCCGCACCAGCCGCAAAAGCTCGTCCTGCATCAGTTCGCGGGCCTGGGCGTCCAGCGCGGCGAAGGGTTCGTCCATCAGCAGAACGTCGGGCCGGGGGGCGAGCGCGCGCGCGAGTGCGGCGCGCTGCTTCATCCCGCCGCTCAGCTCCGATGGCCAGAGCGTCGCAAAACGCGACAGCCCGACCAGCGCCAGCACCTCGTCCACCCGCGCCGCGCGTTCAGGTGCGGGCAGGCCGGGCAGGGCAAAGGCGATGTTGTCGCGCAGCGTCTTCCACGGCAGGAGCCGATAATTCTGGAACACCAGCGCGCTGCCCTGGCCGGGCCGGGGGGCCGCGCCGTTCAGCAGGACCTCGCCCGTATCGGGCCGCATCAGCCCCGCGAGCAGCCTGAGCAGCGTGGACTTGCCGCAGCCCGAGGGGCCGAGCACCACCAGCACCTCGCCTCGATTCAGCGCGAGGTCGATCCCCTCCAGCACCGCCGCGCCGGCAAAGCCGTGCGAGACGCCGCTGACCGACAGAAGCGTGTGCGTCAGGGCCAAACGGCATCCCCCGCATCCGAGGTGCCGATCTTCTCCAGCACCGCCCGCAACGGCGCGAAATCGGCGATAAGCTCCGGGGTCGCCGGGGCGACGCCGGCGAAATCCTCGCCCTCGTGCAGCCAGGCCTGGGCCTCGGCCAGTTCGCCCGGGCTGAGGCCGCCGTTCACCGTCCAGGATCCGGCGAAGGCAGCGGCCAGCTTGCGCAGATCGGCCTCATCCACATCCGGGCGAGCCTTCTTCATCGCCGCCACCCAGGTTTCGGGGTCGGCCTGAAAATCCCGCGCCGCCAGCACCAGCGCCTCGATCACCGCCTGAACCTCGGCGCCGCGCGAGTCCAGCGTCGCGGTGGTGACGACGTTCAGCTTCGACAGGATCGGCGCGGCCCGGTAAAAATCCCCGACATCGACCAGCACCGAGATCCCGGGCCGGTCGGCGATGGCGGTGAAGGTGCCGATGCTCATCGTCGTGGCGTCGATCTGCCCCGCCAGCAGCGCCTGCGCCCGCGCCTGCGGCTGGCCGAGCGCCACCAGTTCCAGCGTGCCGGGATCCACACCCTCTGTGGCCAGCACCCGCATGGACAGCAGATGATCGACGCTGCCCACCCGGCCGATGGCGAAGCGCTTGCCCGCGAGATCCGCGACCTGGCCCAGGTCGCGCCCGGCGATCAGATAGGGCAGCGATGTGTTGGGCGACATGACGCCGCGCAGATCCGTGACGCCCGCCCCCGCCGCCTGCAACAGCACTTCCAGCGAGACATTGGCCATCTCGCCCTCGCCCGCGCGCAGAGCGGCCATCACCATCGGCGATTGCTCGACCCGCACGAATTCCATCTCGACGCCGGCGCGGGCGAAGTAGCCCTCCTGCGCGGCCAGTTCCATGACCGAATTCGGCACCAGCGGCACCTCGGCATCCGATACGATCAGCCGGAACGGCCCGGCCGCGGCGGGCGTGGCGAGGAACAGGACAAGCAAAGCGATACGGATCATCGGCGTTCTCCCGGAAGGTTGCGCCCGTCGCTGTCGCGCCAGCGCAGAAGGCGTTTCTCAACCAGCCGCAGTCCTTCGGTCACCGTGGCGCCGATCAGCGCCAGCACCACGACCACGGCCAGATATTCGGCCATCCGAAACCGGCTGCCATAGATCGCGAGCAACCCGCCCAGCCCGCCGATCGCGGTGTAAAGCTCGGCCACGATGGTGTTGATCAGGCCGATGGCGGCGCCGATGCGGATGCCCGCGATCAGATAGGGCACCGCCCCGGGCAGCACGACATGGGCGAGGATCCGCGCCCGGCCCGCGCCGGTGGCCTGCGCCATCTCGACCAGTTCCTGATCGGCGGCGCGCACCCCGGCATAGGCGTTGAGGATCACCGGCATCACCGCGCCGAGGAAGACCACCAGCAGCTTCGCCTGCATCCCCAGACCGAGCGCGACGATGATCAGCGGGATGAAGGCGACGCGCGGCGTGGCGGCCACCGCCAGAACGTAGATGTCGAGTGTCCGGCCCAACAGCCGCCATGTCCCCATGGCAAGCCCGAGAACGCCGCCAAGCACCGCCGCAAGCCCGGTGCCGGTCAGATAGACGGTCAGGCTGGCCGCGACGGCGGGCAACAGCCGTCCTTCGGCGAGCATCCCCTGGCCCGCCCGCGCCACCGCGAGCGGCGAGGCGAACAGCCCCGGCGGCGCGGCCCGGGCCGCCAGCGTCCAGACCAGCAGCACCAGCGCCAGAAACCCGAGGCGCAAGGCCGCGACCAGCAGCGCCTCGGACCGTTTGCCACGCCCCGGCCACCCGCCGCCCGAAACGGAGCCGCGACTTTCCCCGGACCCCGGCGCGATCGTGGACCTCTCTCCCATCGGGCGATTGTCGGGCAGGACCTGGGCCCGCGCAAGCACCGCCGCCTCAGACCTTTGGCTGAATTGCCCGGGCTCGCGGATGGCCGGATAGTGCCGAAAAGGCCAGTGTGGCCGGGGAGGAACCTGTCATGACCTACGAGAATGTGAAGATCCACCCTGCGGTGGACGGCGGCGTCCGCAAGGGCGATCCGGGCTTTGGCGGCGGGGCGTTGCATTGCAACTGCGCCACGGACCGGGTCGAGGTCCGGGTCGGCGCCCAGACCGCGCACAACCATGTTTGCGGCTGCACCAAATGCTGGAAACCCCAAGGCGCGGTGTTCAGCCAGATCGCCGTCGTGGGGCGCGATTCCGTCGAGGTGACGGCCCATCCAGAAAAGCTGAAGATCGTGAACGAGGCCGCGCCGATCCAACGCCATGCCTGCACCGGCTGCGGCGTGCATATGTACGGCCGGATCGAGAATACCGAACACCCGTTCTACGGCCTCGATTTCGTCCATACCGAACTGTCCGATCAGTCCGGCTGGTCCGAGCCGCAATTCGCGGCCTTCGTCTCGTCGGTGATCGAATCCGGGGTGGATCCGTCGCGGATGGAGGGGATCCGGGGCCGGTTGCGCGAACTCGGGCTGGAGCCCTATGACGCGCTGTCGCCGCCTCTGATGGACGCGATCGCCACCCATGTCGCGAAGAAGTCCGGCGCGCTCCCGGCCTGACCGCAGCGGCGCCCCTCCGGTCGCCGGCGGGAAAGGGATCGGGCGCCACGCCTTCCACCGCATCCGAAACGTCGCGCGCCGCTGGTCGGGGGCCGCGGGAGGACAAGGACAGACGAAAATGCGCACACGAGCCGCCGTTGCGGTTGCCCCGGGCAAGCCGCTTGAGATCATGGAAGTGAACCTCGAGGGCCCGAAGGCGGGCGAGGTTCTGGTCGAGATCAAGGCGACCGGCCTTTGCCACACCGATGCCTTCACTTTG
>JAATGA010000184.1 GCA_015654855.1 Rhodobacterales bacterium | reverse complement strand
GCCGCCATCACCAGCGCCGCGCCGAACACCATCGTGCCGGTCGGGGCCTCGGCGAAGACGAACCAGCCGATCAGCAGCGCGAACAGCATCGAGGCATAGTCGAAGGGCGCGACCAGCGAGGCGTCGGCCTCGCGATAGCTCGATGTCAGCAGGATCTGCCCGACCCCGCCCAGAAGGCCTGCACAGATCAGCAGGGCCGCCTCGCCGGGGGTCGGCCAGACCCAGCCGAAGGCAAGCGTCGTCAGCGACAGGGCCGAGGCGGTGACCGAAAACCAGAAGACGATGGCCGAGGTCGATTCGGTCGCCACCAGCTTGCGCACCGTGACCTGGGCGAGGGCCGCGAAAACCGCGCCCCCCAGCACGATCACCGCGCCAAGCGCCTCGGCATGGCCGGTGCCGCCCTGCACAAGCGTGATCCGGGGCGACAGCACGATCAGCACGCCGACGAGGCCAAGCGCCACGGCCGAGATGCGATAGATCCCCACCTTCTCGCCCAGGAAGCTTGCGGCGAAGATCACCGTCAGCAGCGGTGCGGCATAGCCGAGCGCCGTCACCTCGGGCAGCGGCAGCCAGATCAGCCCGGCAAAGCCCGAGGCCATAGCGACCGTGCCCATCACCCCGCGCCACAGGTGGCCCCAGGGGTTCGCGACCCGGATCCCGCTGCCAAACTCGCCCCGCATCGCCAGCCAGACGACGATCACCGGCAGAGCGAAGAACGCCCGGAAAAAGGCCGTCTCGCCCGGCGGGACGTGATGCGCCACCGCCTTGATCATCGAGTACATGACGATGAAGGCCACGACCGAGGCGACCTTCAGCCCGATGCCGCGCAGCGGGCGGTTGTGCAATGTGGTGTCCGGTTGCGGGATCATGCGGGCCTATGACCACCTTGCGGCCTTGCCCGCAAGACGAAATCAACCGCCGAAGCGTCCGTCCGCGACGGCGATGGCGGTCTCGCAGGATATTGCCGCGAACGGATCGCCTGTCGCCGCGCGGAGCCGGGGCGCGGAACCCGGCCCGGCGGGGCGAGCCGGTCCGGTTCGGTCACTCTGACGGCCAGCGCGGCGGCCCTGTCATCCGCGCGGGTGAACCAGTCCCCTGAGGCGGGCAACGGGGCCGTCGCTTCGGCTGGCAAACGAAGTCTGGCAAGGCAGCCCGGCAGGGCCGGAGGTTCCGCGGGCGAACGGGCTGGACGCCGCCCGCCCGCTGCGGTTCATTGGCGGGCATCGGGACGGACAAAGGGGGCGGGCGATGGCGGATTTGGGCGAACGGATCGAGCAGGGGCGCGGGCTGGTGCCGGCCGATCTGGTGCTGAAGGGCGGCCGGGTCCTCGACCTGATCACCGGCGATCTGTTCGAAACCGATGTGGCGATCTGCGGCGATACGATCGTCGGGGTCTTCGATACCTATGCCGGCACGCGCGAGGTCGATGTCAGCGGCCAGATCCTCGTGCCGGGTTTCATCGACACGCATCTGCACATCGAAAGCTCGCTCGTCACCCCGCATGAATTCGACCGCTGCGTGACGCCGCGCGGCGTGACCACCGCGATCTGCGACCCGCATGAAATCGCCAATGTCTGCGGCCTGACCGGCATCCGCTATTTCCTCGACGCCTCGGTCTGCACGCTGATGGACATCCGGGTGCAACTGTCTTCCTGCGTGCCCTCGACGCATATGGAGACGACCGGCGCGCGGCTACAGGCCAGCGATCTGCTGCCGCTGATCGACCATCCCCGGACGCTGGGTCTGGCCGAGTTCATGAACTATCCCGGCGTGCTGATGCAGGATCCGGGCTGCATGGAGAAGCTGCGGGCCTGGGATGGTCGCCATATCGACGGCCATGCGCCGCTGCTGCGGGGGCGTGACCTCAACGGCTATATTGCCGCCGGGATCCGCACCGAGCATGAGGCGACGACGGCGGAAGAGGGGCTGGAAAAGCTGCGCAAGGGGATGCGGGTGCTGATCCGCGAAGGGTCGGTCTCCAAGGACCTGCACGCGCTGGTCTCGCTCCTGACCGAGCGGCAGGCGCCCTACCTGTGTTTCTGCACCGACGACCGCAATCCGCTGGATATCGGCGAACACGGGCATCTGGACTATATGATCCGCACCGCCATCGCGCTCGGCGCAGCCCCGCTGGCCGTCTACCGCGCCGCGAGCCTTTCGGCGGCCGAGGCCTTCGGGCTGAAGGATCGCGGGCTGATCGCGCCCGGCAAACGTGCCGATATCGTGGTGATCGACAGTCTTGAGGGCTGCCACGCCGCCCGCGTCTTCGCCGGCGGGATCGAGGTGACGGAAGAGGCCTTTGCCCTGCGCCCCGAGGTCGAACCTGTCGCGCGCAATTCGGTCAAGGCGCCGCGCGTGATGGCCGCGGATTTCCGCACCGGCGGCAACCGCACCGACACGCCGGTGATCGGCATCCTGCCCGGCAAGATCATCACCGAACACCTGACCTTCGACATCCCGCCCGAGGGTGGCGACAAACGCCCCGACCTGTCCCGCGATCTGGTGAAGATCGCGGTGATCGAGCGGCATGGGGTGAACGGCAACCGCGCGACGGGCTTCGTCAAGGGGTTCGGGCTGAAGCGGGGGGCCATCGCCTCGACTGTCTGTCACGATCACCATAACATCGCCGTCGTGGGGGTGGACTACGACGACATGGCCCTTGCCGCGAACCGCCTGACCGAGATCGAGGGCGGTTTCGTCGTGGTCGAGGGCGGCAAGGTGCTGGCCGAACTGCCCCTGCCGGTCGCGGGTCTGATGAGCCTTGACCCCTTCGAGAAGGTGCGCGACGACTTGGTCGCCCTGCGCGCCGCCGCCCGGCGGCTGGAGGTCGTGCTGGAGGAGCCTTTCCTGCAACTCGCCTTCCTCGCTTTGCCGGTGATCCCGCATCTGAAGATCACCGACCACGGCATGGTCGACGTGGACCGGTTCGAGATCATCCCCTGAGGCCCGCGCCGGGTGCCAGCGGCGAAGAAAGCGGGGGGCAGACAGTCCCCCTTCTGCCGCAGATCAGACGATGGTGATCGGCGTCAGGACCTGAGGCTCGATCACCTCGACCCCCGGCAGCGCCTCGCGCAGCAGGTGGGCGTCCTGCGCCAGCACGCCGAAGGTGCGATAGTGGCTGGGGATCACCGTCCTGAAATCGAAGTACTTCTTCGCAGCGAAGGCCGCGCGGGTCATGTCCATGGTGAAATACCCGCCGGCGCAGAGGATGCCGATGTCGGGCTTATGCAGTTCGCCCATCCATGCCATATCGGCCATGATGTCGGTATCCCCGCTGATATAGACCGTATGCTCTTCGCCCGCGAGCATATAGCCCGCCTCGCTTCCGGCATAGATCGGCCCCTCGCGCCCCGCGACCGAGGAGGAATGGGTCGCGTTCACCATGGTCAGCTTTGCGCCGTTCAGGGTGATCGTGCCGCCTTTGTTGAAGCCGAGCCCCTCGATCCCGTATTCGGCGGTGAACCAGGTCACCAGGTCGAAGATCCCGACCAGCGGGATGTGCAGTGCGCGGCAGATCGCCACCGCATCGCCGGCATGGTCGGAATGGGCATGGGTTAGCACGACATGCGTGGCGCCGGCCAGGGCCTCGTCCCGCCGTCCGGCCGGAAACATCGGGTTGCCGTCGAGCCAGGGATCGACCAGCAGTACAGCCCCCTCGATCTCGATGCGAAAGCCGGAATGGCCGAACCAGGTGATCTTCATGGGCACTCTCCCCGTTGAGCGGACGGGGTAGTCTTAGCGCAGGCCGAGCGAGGCGGAAAGCAATGTGCGCGGCGGGCAGCCATGTGTCGGACGCGGGGGGCATTGGGGCACGGCGCGAATGTGTCGCCGCCCGGCGCGGGTCGGTTTCAGGTGCGCTTTGTCGGTGCGGATGCGGAGCTGGGGCACACGGGGTGCGGCGACAGGGGGCGCGCGACTTGCCGGGAGGTGCCGGGATCGCGTGTAATGCAATCTGCGCACGGGCGCGGCGGCGATCGTCCTGCGCGGAAGGCGCGGGGGACGACCGAAGCCGGTGGTGGAGGGGCGGAGCATGGACTGGCTGCAACAGGTCGACGGTTACTGCGAAAGGCTCGGTCCGGGGTTTTGGGCCGAGCCGCTGAACGCGGTGACCAACCTTGCCTTCATAGCGGCGGCGGTTTGGGTCTGGCCGCGCACCAGGGGCATGGGGCGGGTTCTGGCGGCGGTGCTCGCGGTGATCGGGGTCGGATCGGGGCTGTTTCACACCTTCGCCAACCGGCTGACCGGGCTGATGGATGTGGCGCCAATCCTGGGTTTCATCCTGATCTATGTCTTCGCCGCGAGCCGGGATTTCCTGCGGTTGCCGCTTTGGGCCTCGGCCCTCGCGGCGGCGGCGTTCGTCCCCTTTGCCGCGTTGACCGCGCCGGTCTTTGCGCGGATCCCCGGGATCGGGTCTTCGGCGGGCTATGCTCCGGTGCCGCTGCTGATCCTGATCTATGCCGCGATCCTGGCACGGCGCGCGCCTCGCCTCGCATGGGGGATGGCGGCGGGGGCTGGCTTGCTGTGCCTGTCGATCCTGTTCAGGGCGCTGGACATGCCGGGTTGCGAAGCCTGGCCCGCCGGCACGCATTTCCTGTGGCACCTTCTGAATGCCGCGATGCTGGCCTGGATGATCCTGATCTGGACGCGGCACGCAGAGGCGGTTGCATCGCCGCGGCGCCCGGGCGAAGCTGCGGGCGGGAGGACACCATGATCGACCTGCTTCAAAGCCAGCTTCTGGACCCGTTCCGCATCGGTCTGCTGATCGCGCTTGTCGCGACCATGCTGCGCAATGCGCCCGTCTCGGGCATCATCGCGCCGCTGGCCGTCGGGGTGGTCTTCGTCGCGGTGATCATCCCCGTCGCCATGCAGGGCGGTTTCGACGCCACCCGCGTCGGCGTCGGCATCGTCGCGAACCTGATCATCCTGGCGGTGATCATGGGCCTTTGGGCCGGGGTGCGGCGGCTGCGCGGCTGACCACCTGCCGCTTTCGGCGGCAAGTGCCGGCGTGCGTGCGCCGTTTGCCGCCTTCGCGCCTTGCGGGCCGGGGGGCGCACCGTTAAACGGTGCCCCATCAGACGTGGAGCATTCCCCATGGCCATCGACATCGACACCGCCCGCAAGGTCGCGCATCTGGCGCG
>JAATGA010000521.1 GCA_015654855.1 Rhodobacterales bacterium | reverse complement strand
TTTTTCCGGCTCATGGCGTGGCCAACAGTTCGGCAAGGCAGGCATCGGTCCCGGCGGCGGCGCGGATGCGGGCGGCGCGGTCGGGCAGTTGCGCCAGCCGGTCGCGCGCGGCGGTCAGGAACAGATCCGCCCCGCGCGGACTGCGGGCGAAATCGGCTTCCGACAGGATCGCCGCCGGCGGCAGGGCGGCGACGGGAACCGCCGGCAGCGGCAGGCCGAGCGCGCGGATCGCCGCTGCGCCGCAGGCTGGCGCCGATCCGGGGCAGCGCAGGGCGCACAGCCCCTCGACCCCGGTGAATTCGATGTGCCCTGTCAGGGTCGCGGCAATCAGCGTGGCATCGGCGGCGGAGGCAGGGCCGGACATGCGGAAGACCTGCGCCTCGCGATAGGCGCGCGCGGTGTCCTGCGCCGTTTGAGAGGTGCCGGTGGTCGCAAGCTCCGCCGTGGCCTCGACCGACATCCGCCAATCCGCATCGGCGAGAATGTCCTTCGCCAGCGCGGCCTCTGCCCGGTCGGCCTTCAGCGCAGCAAGCAGGGGGGCGCGTGCCGCCTCGCCCTCGCCGAAGGCATAAGAGGTTGCGAGGGCCATGGCGTTCAGCCAGAGCGGCAGGTCGGCCCCCGACAGTTCCGGCGGCAGGGGGACGGTGCCGCCGGTCTGGTTCAGCCAGACCGACAGCAGATGGGCGGCCCGCGCGGACTCTCCGGCGGCGATCAGCCGTGCGGCGCGGTCGGGCAGATCCTCCGCCGCGCCGGTTTCGCCGTCACGCCACAGGGCGGCCTCGGGCCAGGCCTCGGGCAGCGCTTCGGCCAGCGGGCGGCCGGCGATGCGGCGATAGTAGCGGTTGCGTTCGGCCAGCGTGCCCTGGGGCGGCAGCCATTGCAGCACCACCGGCAGCACGGCGATCGCGGCAGCATTGCCCGCCTCGGCAGCGGCATGGAGATCGTCGAGTGCGGTCGGATCCGCGCCGCCTTGCAGGGCGCGGGCGAAGGGGGCGGCGAAGGCCGGATCGTCGGCCCCGGCGATACCCTCGGCAAGGGCGGGGGAGATGCCGGCGGAGAGGCCGGACAAAAGGGCCAGGGATCTCAAGACGCCGCGTATCATCGAAACTCCGCCCTTGTGGCAGCCCGGTCCGGGCGCGATACGATCATTGCGGGCGGAAGCGTTCAAGCGCCCCGCACGAAGATGTCAGCGGTCGCGCGGCCGGTGCGGGACCGCTGACGCGCAGGCGTCCCGGTCGGGCCCCCTTGCGGGCGCTTTAGGCGCGCCCGCCGCCAGAGCGCCGGCAAGGAGTCGCCTCAGACATCCTCGATGCGGATGGCGACGGGCTGGCCCAGCAGAACCCCCGTCGCGCCGAAGCTGTGCAGGGCATGGGCGACATCGGCGGGCGTGGCCTTGTGGGTGACGAACAGCACGACGGCATCGTCGTCCTCCTGATCGTCGCGGTTGATCTGCCGCATCTGGTCGATGGAGATCCCGGCCTCGCCCAAAGCGGTCGCGATCTTGGCCAGCGCGCCGGGCTTGTCCTGCAAGGTCATGCGCAGATACCAGCGGCAGGGGGCGGCGGCGATGGCGGCGACAGGTTCGGCCAGCGTGGCGGCGGGCTGGCCGAAGGTCGGCAGCCGCAGACCGCGCGCGAGGTCGATCACATCGCCCATCACCGCGCTGGCCGTTGGCCCTTCGCCGGCGCCGGGGCCGCGCATCACGATCTGGCCGACGCTGTCGCCTTCCAGCACGACCATATTGGTGCCGCCCTGCAACTGTCCCAGCGGGCTGGAGGTCGGCACCAGGCAGGGCGTCATCCGCTGCTCAAGGCCCCGCCCGGTCATCTGCGCCACGCCGAGCAGTTTGATCCGATAGCCCATCTCGTCGGCCAGGCGGATGTCGTCGATGGAAACGCTGCCGATCCCCTGAAGTTCCACCTTGTCGAAGCTGACGCGGGTGCCGAAGGCGATGGCGGCGAGCAACGACAGCTTGTGCCCGGCGTCGATGCCCCCGACATCCAGATTCGGGTCTGCCTCAAGGTAACCCAACTGCCGCGCCTCCTCGAAGACGGCCTCGTAGGGCAGGCCGGCGGATTGCATCCGGGTCAGGATGTAGTTGCAGGTGCCGTTCATCACGCCCATGACCCGGCGCATGGCATTGCCCGCAAGCCCCTCGGTCAGGGCCTTGATCACCGGGATGCCGCCGGCGACGGCAGCCTCGAACCGGATGACGTGGCCGGCGGATTCGGCGGCGAGCGCCAGCGCCTGGCCGTGATGCGCGAGCAGCGCCTTGTTGGCGGTGACGACATCCTTGCCGGCGGCGATGGCGGCCTCGGTCGCGGCCCTGGCCGGACCCTCGTGGCCGCCCATGACCTCGACGAAGACATCGACATCCTCGCGCCGGGCCAGCGCCGCGGGGTCGCTTTCCCAGGCATAGTCCGACAGGTCGGCGTCGCGATTCTTCGTCCGGTCGCGGGCCGAGACGGCGGTGATCACCACCGGGCGCCCGCTGCGCGCGGCGATCAGATCGGCATGGGTCTGCACGATTTTGACCACCCCGATGCCCACGGTGCCGAGACCGGCGAGTCCGAGGCGCAGAGGGGGGCGCAGCGGGGTGGGCATGGGGCATCTCCGTCAGACAGGTTCCGCCGCCTGTTAGCCGTTTGCGCCGCAGCTTGCAACGCGGCCCGCCGGGACGGTGCGCGGGATCGGTCGGTGGAGCACGAGTCCCGGTCTTCGGGGCGGAGGTGCGGCGTTCGGGCGCGGCGCGCGACGGATGCTGTCCGGGTCCCGTCAGCCGTCGGGGGCGATGGCGGCGGCGCGGGCGCGCAATGCCGCTCCGCGCGCGGCCAGTACCTCGGAGGTCTGGTCGCCGATCGTGCCGGTATCGGCCTGGGCGAGCAGCCCGTCGACCGGCACCAGATCGGGCGCGGCCATGGTCGCCGCGGCCGTCGCCGGCAGATCCGGCGGCTGGTCGCAGCCCGCGAGCAGCGCCTTGATGGCGGTGACGACATCCTTGCCGGCGGCGATGGCGGCCT
>JAATGA010000510.1 GCA_015654855.1 Rhodobacterales bacterium | reverse complement strand
CGAACGGCCAAGAGCCTCTTTCGGAGTCCCCCTTTTGCGCCCGCCGCATGATGGTGAGCGCGGATCACAGTGCTATCAACCATCTGGAGCTTGTCTGGCGCGATCCCAGCGTGGTTCAGCGCATCCAAGATATCCTCCCACAGCCCAGCGAGCGTCCAGCGGCGGAACTGGCGATAGACCGAGGACCACTTGCCGAACTCTTCGGGGAGATCACGCCATGGCGCACCAGTCCTTGCGATCCAGAAAATACCATTCAAAACAAGACGATGGTCCGCAGGCTTCCGCCCGTTGGGATGCCGGACGGCTCGGATGAAGCCCTCAAAGAATGTCCACTCATCGTCGGATATCAGGTTGCGTGCCAAACTCACCTCCCACGTAGAGGTGAGCTTGAATCATAGGACACCTGCCAGAGGAATCCCTTTTGTCAACACGACCTAAAACAGGAATAAGAAAGGCCTCGCAGGGAATGCTACGTGGAGGATGAACCTTTCGGACGCGCCCGACCAGCCAAATACTGGCGAGCTTCCGAAGGGGAAATCGACACAAATGGCATTCCGGGGAGGAAATGCGCATGAAGTTGCAGGCACTGTTCCCGCGGCGCAAATCCGCGGAAGAGATTGCCCCGACAGCGGATCTGGCAGCGCTGCTGAAGGGGTTCAGCATCGAAGTCACGCCGCGTTCACTGGCGAATGTAGAGGCCCTGTCCGACCTTCTGCCGATCGGGACGACGGTTTATGTCGCCCATCTCAGCGGCACACCCTTCGACGAGATGCTTTCTGGACCTGCACCGGTTTTGTTCCGGTCTTCTGAGAGCGATGCTCTCATCAAAGGAGACAGGATATGACATCGACACACAGCGACGAGTTCAAACGAGATGCGGTTCGGATCGCGCTCACCAGCGGTCTGACACGGCGCCAGGTTTCGTCCGATCTTGGGATCGGACTTTCGACGCTCGGCAAATGGATCCGAGCGATTTCCGATGAGGCGAAGGTGCCGGAGCGGGATGGCGATCTTCTTCGCGAGAATGAACGGCTGCGGAAAGAGAACCGTATATTGCGCGAGGAGAGGGAGGTGCTAAAAAAAGCGGCTCAGTTCTTCGCGGCTCAAAAGCCGTGAAGTTTCAGTTCATTGCCAGCTATCGTGGTAACCTCTCGCGCATCCATCTGTGTCGAATGATGGGCGTGACGGATCGCGGATTACGCGCATGGTTGCGCCGCCCCCCGTCAATCCGCCAGCGGCGAGATATGGTGATCCTGGCGCATATCCGCGATCAGCATCGTCTGAGCCTGGGCAGCTATGGCAGACCTCGCATGACCGAGGAGCTGAACGAGTTGGGTCTGCAGGTCGGTCAGCGTCGCGTCGGCCGTTTAATGCGTCAGAATGGCATTCGCATCGTCCGCAGCCGCAAGTTCAAATGCACGACCGACAGCGATCATGCCTTCAACATCGCGCCGAACCTTCTGCAGCAGGATTTCGCGGCGAGCGGGCCAAACCAGAAGTGGGCGGGAGACATCACATATGTCTGGACCCGCGAAGGCTGGGTTTATCTGGCGGTCATCATCGATCTGTTTTCACGGCGCGTCATTGGCTGGGCCATCAGCAATCGCATGAAGCAGGATCTGGCAATCCGTGCTCTGGACATGGCCGTTGCGCTGCGCCGCCCGCCTTCTGGCTGCATTCACCATACGGATCGCGGGGCGCAATACTGTGCCCATGAATACCAGAAAATACTTCGCAGGCATGGGTTCAGCGTATCGATAAGCGGCAAGGGCAATTGCTATGACAACTCAGCCGTCGAGAGCTTCTTCAAGTCCCTGAAGGCAGAACTGGTCTGGAGGCGCGACTGGCACACCCGGCGTGATGTCGAAATCGCCCTCTTCGAATACATCAACGGCTTCTATAACCCGCGCCGCAAACACTCAGCCTTGGGCTGGAAATCACCCGTGGTCTTCGAACAGAGGGCCGCTTAATATGAGCACCTGACAGGAACAAAACCGGTGCAGGTCCAAGATGAACAGGTCGATACTGTAACCGGAGATGGGGGCTTCGACACCCGCCGTTGCCACACGGCCATTCTCGAACGAGGCGCGATTGCGATTGTGCCTATCCGCAAGAATGGCCGCCTCTGGAAAGAGAACTGCCCTGCTGCCAGAGCCCGCAACGATATCCTCCGCGCGACCAGGCGCTTCGGTCGCGCCAACTGGAAGCGATGGTCCGGATATCATGTCCGAAGCAGGATCGAGGCCAAAATGAAATGCCTCAAATCCTTCGGAGAACGCATCGCATCAAGAGACCCAGACCGCCAGACCGTAGAAATCCACATCCGCATTGCACTCATGAACCGCTTCAATGCCCTCAGTGGCCACCGCCTTGCGGTCCTTCCACGAGCAGAAGTTCAGGCTGTGGCGCACCAGATGCGCGATGCAGGTTTGGACCATGGCCTCGGGAAAGGCGGCGGTGATCGCCTCGGGAAAGCCTTTCAGCCCGTCGACGACCGCGATCAGGATATCCTGGACGCCCCGGTTCTTCAGTTCGTTCATCACCGAGAGCCAGAATTTGGCGCCCTCGTTCTCGGCAATCCAGAGCCCCAAAGTCATCGAGACTGCGCAAGCGGTAGCACGGGAACTGAACTGACATGCGTCTTTTGGGCTCGTTGCCATTCCGGTCCCGCCGACGGGTAAACTCTGCCCGCTCATGCCCGAGCCTTATCGCTGGCGAGCGAGGCGAAGTTCTCAGGTATCGCGGCGAGAAACGCCGGATGCGTGGAGGCGGCGGCCTCGACAGCGCTGATGAGTGGCAGATCATCAAAGGCAACCTCCCAGCGTCTCGCATTGTAAAGCTGGGGAATGAGCGCGCAGTCTGCGATTGTCGGCATAGCACCGAGACAGAACCCTTTCGAAGTCCCCAGAATTTCAAGCATCGCCTCGACCGCGACAAGACCAGTGCGGATATTGTCGCGATTCCATGCGGCGCGAGCGTCGGCACCGGCGAGAGCGTTCACACGTGCCAGTACGCCGAGATTCGAAATGGGGTGAATTTCGCAGGCGACGGCAAGCGCCACCGCTCTCGCATGGGCACGCGCCGACGGATCTTGCGGCAGCAAATCAGGGCCGGGCCGTGTCTCGTGGAGGTATTCGAGAATTGCCAGCGATTGCGTCAGTCTGATCCCGTCAATATCCAGCGCTGGTACGAGCCCTTGTGGATTGAGCGACAGATGTCTTTCTGAGCGCTGCTCTCCCTTGACCAGATCGACCGGTACCCTCCTGTAGTCCACCTCTTTGAGTGCCAGGCCGATCCGGACGCGGTAGGATGCCGACGAGCGCCAGTAATCATACAGCACGACCTCTCCGACGGGAATGTCACGCATCGGCCCGGTCCTTCGCGGGCAGGATGCGCCCACTGCAGGGACCGAAACCGATCCGATAGCCCGTACTCTCGGCATAGGCGAAAAGATCGATCTCATCGCCATCCTCGATGAAGGTGCGCGCCTCACCCTTCACGGTGACGGGGTTCTTGCCGCCCATCGTCATTTCAAGAAGTGCGCCCGTCTGATCGGGGCTCGGGCCTGAGATCGTGCCGGAGCCCAGCAGATCACCCACGCGCATCGGACATCCCGTCTCGGTGTGATGGGCGAGCTGCTGCGCGCTGGAATAATACATCACGTTGTAATTCGTGCGCCCCATCCGCTGGCCGTTCATCGTCCAGCCGATCGTCAGGTCGTAGAATCCGGGCCGATCCTCTTTCAGGTAGGGCAGCAGCGGGTTGGCCCGCTCGGCCCCCGTGCAGCGGAACGGCTCCAGCGCCGCCTGCGTCACGATCCACGGGCTAATCGTGGTGCCGAGCGCCTTCGACTGAAACGGTCCGAGCGGCTGGTATTCCCAGGCCTGCACATCGCGTGCCGACCAGTCGTTCAGAAGCACATAGCCAAAGATCATCTCTTCGGCCTCGGGCACGCTCACCCGTTCACCCATCGTGCTCGGCACACCGACGATCGCGCCGAGTTCGAGTTCCAGATCGAGCCTCCTGCAGGCCGACCAGACCGGCCCCGTCTCACCCTTTACCTGCGCCATCGGCCGACGGATCGGTGTCCCTGATACGACTACCGACGAAGCCCGGCCGTTGTAGCCGATCGGCATATGGGTCCATTGCGGCGGCAGCGCATTCTCTGGGCCGCGGAACAGGACGCCGACATTGAAGGCGTGGTTCTTCGAAGCATAGAAATCCGTGTATTCCGTCACCCGTATCGGCAGGTGCAGGGTCGCTTCCGCCATCGGCACCAGCGGCAGATCGACCGTGGCGCCCTCGGCCAGGATCTCGGTCAGCCGCGCCCGGACCGAGGCCCATGCAGCCCTGCCGAGCGCAATGAAATCGTTCATCTGCGGCGCGGCGAAGGTTCCCGAAGCCGCGACGAGGCCGGCCTTTTCCGCCGCCGCCAGATCGAGAATCCTGTCCCCGATCGCGACACCGCAGCGGGGCGCAGAACCGGCGGTCGAGAATACACCATATGGAAGGTTCTGGATCGGGAAGTCACATCCCGGGTCGTTCGCGGAAGCCACCCGGCTGCGCTGCGGCTGATCACCCGTCGGCATCACATTCTCCTGTCGTTTCGGCATTCGGCGCAACGTGATAGTCCGCCTTATATTTCATTAGATACCATTTCATATGAAACTACATCGGCGTGACGCGATGCTCTGCAAGGGCAAAGTGCCGTTGCGGGAGGGAACACCTCCCTCCCGCAGGACGCTCATTTCACGCCCGGTTTTCCGTCGAACTTCTTTTCGATGCTTGCCCAGCAGTCGACGTAATCGTCCTGAAGTGGGGCCTCGGTCGCCGCAAAGGCGGTCAGATGCTGCGGAAACCGGGTCTCGAACATGAACTGCATGGTCTCGGCCTGATAGACCGGTTTCATCGGTTCCGTCGAACCATGCTCGAAGGCGTTGCGATCCGGCCCGTGCGGCAGCATGCAGTTGTGCAGACTCATGCCACCAGGAACGAAACCCTTGGGCTTGGCGTCGTAAATGCCATAGATGTTGCCCATCAGTTCGGACATGATGTTCTTGTGATACCACGGCGGGCGGAAGGTGTGCTCCGCTACCATCCAGCGCTCGCGGAACAGTACGAAGTCGATGTTCGCAGTGCCTTCCTGTCCCGAAGGCGCGGTGAGGACGGTGAAGATGGACGGATCCGGGTGATCGAACAGGATCGCGCCCACCGGGCTATAGGTCCGCAAGTCGTATTTGTAGGCGCAGTAATTTCCGTGCCACGCCACGATATCGAGCGGTGAATGATCGATGAAGGTCTCGTGGAACTGCCCGCACCACTTGATGACGACGCGCGAGCGGGCCTCCCGGTCTTCGAAGGCCGCGACGGGACATTTGAAGTCGCGCGGATTGGCCAGGCAGTTCGCGCCGATCGGGCCGCGGCCCGGCAAATCGAACTTCTGTCCGTAATTTTCGCATACGAAGCCGCGCGCGGGCCCCTCGATCACCTCGACTCGATAGACAAGGCCGCGTGGGATAATCGCGATTTCCCTTGGCTCAAGGTCGATCACGCCCAGCTCGGTGCAGAACCGCAGCCTGCCCTCTTGCGGCACGACCAGAAGTTCGCTGTCGGCGGAATAGAAGTATTCATCCTCCATCGAGCGGGTCACCAGATAGACATGGCTTGCCATGCCGACCTGGGTGTTCACATCGCCCGCCGTCGTCATCGTGCGCATTCCGGTGATCCAGGTCAGGTCCTCGTCGCCCACGGGAATGGGGTCCCAACGATACTGGCCAAGACTGACGAGCGCATCATCCACATGCGGCGCGGTCTTCCAGTAGGGCACATCGATCCGCGCGAAACGCCCGACGTTCTTGACCGAGGGGCGGATCCGATAGCACCAGGTCCGCTCGTTCTGGCCCCGCGGCGCGGTGAAGGCCGTGCCGGAAAGCTGTTCGGCATAGAGGCCGTAATTCACCTTCTGCGGCGAGTTCTGCCCCTGCGGCAGTGCGCCCGGCAGGGCCTCCGTCTCGAAATCATTCCCGAATCCCGGCATATAGCCTTCGACGGTTCCACTCGCTCCCATCGCACGGATCATTCCGTGCGGCATCTCCTGCATGGTCATCCGATCCTCCTCAAGATACGGTCAACACGTTCATTGCCATCGCAACGAATATATCGTTGCTCTAGCAACGATGTCAACCATCATGCACCGCAGCGCGGACCGGAGTTGAGCCCGTCGCCGATTTCTGCTGATCTGATGAAAAGGAGACGCAATGCCCTTCGTCCTCGATACCTTCCTGCCCTACCGGCTCAGCGTGGCCTCCGAGAACGTCAGCCGCCGATTCGCCCGACGTTACGGCCGCGCGGCGGGCCTGAGCATTCCCGAATGGCGCGTAATCGCCCATCTCGGCGCAGAAACTGCCGCAAGCGTGCGGGACATCACGAAAATGGTCAATCTGGACAAATCAGTGGTCAGCCGGGCGGCATCCCGGCTGGAGCAGCGGGGGTTGATCCGAAAGTCGGCGCATGAAAGCGACATGCGTCTCGTTTCGATCGAACTGACCCCGGAGGGGCAGGCTCTTATGCAAAAGCTCGAGCGAATCGCAGAGGAATTTCAGGCGGAACTGCGCGCGGAACTCGGACCCGAAGGAGAGGCGCTCGGCCGGGCGCTGACCCGGCTTTCCTCTTCATCCGACACCGATTGAGCGAACTCCGCGACCGCCCGGCGCAACGCAGCAATCCCGCATTCGAGGGCTTCGCGATCGGACGCATTCATCAGCGACAGGATCGCCTCTGCACGAGCCTCGACCCCACCGAAGCATTGCCCGAACAACTCCCGCCCCTGATCGGTGATCGCGTAATCCCGCAGACGACGATCCTCCCCACGGATCGACCGGGTGATCAGCCCTTTCTCTTCCAGCCGAGAGGCAGCGCGGCTGACCTGGACCTTGTCAAGCGAGGTCCGCGCCGCGAGCTGAAGGGAATCGAGCTTGCCCGCATCCTCCAGCAGGAACAGAAACCGCCATTCCTCGCGCGAAAGGCCATGCTCATGCCCATAGACAGCCACGAGCTGGCGGGAAAACGCCTCAGCCGCGACGGCCAGCCGATAGGGGAAAAAGGTCTCAATCCGCATGAAGGCTCCGGAGATTGGTTGCAGCAGAAATAAGCGGCTCCGCCCTCGGGCACAACAAAAACGGTGCAGCAGAAAAATGAAAAACGGGGGCACCGAAGTGCCCCCGGCCAGAAAATGCCCCCTCAGGTGAGCGCGGCAGCCGGATGGGGCTGGCTCATTCTGGATACCGCCCATGTCACGACAAAGGCGAGTGGCACGGTGACAAGCGTCGGATAATCCGATGGGAAGATTGCGGTTCCATGACCGAGAACACTCACCCATACCGCCGGGCTGAGAACGATCAGCACGACCGACGAGATCAACCCGGTGAATCCGCCCATGACGGCACCCGTGGCCGTGGTACCTTTCCAGTAGAGCGCGAGGATCAGCACCGGAAAGTTGGTTGAGGCCGAGATCGCGAATACCAGAGCGGCAAGGAAGGCCACGTTCTCGTGCTGGAAGAGGATTGCGAGCAGCATGGCAACGACGACAACCGCAACCGTCGCGCCCCGGAACACCAGCACCTCGGTGTGGTCCGAGAGCTTGCGGCGAACGATCGTGGAGGCCAGGTCGTGCGACCCCGCCGAGGCGGCAGAGATAGTCAGCCCCGCCACCACGGCGAGGATGGTCGCAAAGGCGATACCCGCCATCACTCCGAAAAAGGGCTGCCCGCCAAGAGCCTCGGCCAGATGCATGATCGCCATATTGCCACCGCCAATGATGCCCTTGCCATCAGGTGCCATGAACTGTGGGTTGCCCATCACCATCGCGATCGCCCCCGGCCCCGCGATGGTGAGCAACAGGATGAACACGAGACCGATGAGCCAGACCGCAATGACAATCGATCTGCGCGCCGCTTTTTCATCGGGTACCGTGAAGAACCGTATGAGCAGATGCGGCAGCCCCAGGAGACCGAGCGACTGACCGACCGCAAAAGAGATCGACGAAAACAGATCCATCCTGAAGCCGCCCGCATCGAACACCCGAGCCCCCAGCGGATGCACCGCCTCGACCCGGTCGTAAAGCGCAGTAAGCCCGCCAAAATGAACCACGACCATGAGGCACAGGCCGCCAACCGATGCGATCAGCAGCACCGCCTTGACGATCTGCACCCATGTCGCGGCCAGCATACCGCCGAACGCGACATAGATCACGGCGAGCACCCCCATCGTCAACACTGCGGCCGTGAACGGCAATCCGAAGAGAACAGAGAGCAGCGTCCCTGCCCCCACCATTTGGGCGATCAGATAGATCAGAGAGATCGTGATCGCGCTGATACCCGAAAAAATGCGCATGTTCTCGGAGCCGAGCCTGGCAACCATAACATCGCCGATCGAATAGCGACCGAGCCGGCGCAAGGGGCCGGCGATCAGGAGCAGCATCAGCGCGAAGCCGACCAGCGGGCATATATAATAGATCACCATGTCGGTGCCCTTGGCGTAGAATAGCGCGGTGGTGCCGAGCAAGGTGGTGGCCGACAGGAAATCGCCCGATATCGCTAGCCCATTTTGCCCGCCCGAGATCTCTCCGCCAGCCGTATAGAGCGCGGATTTCGATTGCCCGCGCCGCGCGGCCCAGACCGTGATCACCAGCGTGACTGCGATCGTCACCAGAAAGCTGAGAATGCTCATCGACATGTCAGTTCTCCATCCGGGCGGCAAAGCCTGAATTCGATTGTGCGAACAGCATGAGCACAAGCAGATAGAGGGGAAGCACGATGAACGCCGCGGGTATCCCCCACCAGCGATCGGAGAAGAAAGGCATCAGGCCCGGAAAGACCGCGACGATCGGAGTGGGCAGGAAGATGACCGCAAGTAGCAGCACCCTCCCCCAGGGGTTTGACGATTTCGGCATTGTGAACTCCTCCCAGATATTCATTTCATATGCAATAAATCTGCGGGAGTTGACCTGCCCTGTCTGTCCCCACACCTATTGACAGCTGCGAACGCAGAAGCAGGCCAGACCGGGTAAAAAAGATCCTAGGCGATAACGGCAGCGAGAAGATCGTTCGACTTGTTGCAGCCGAGTTTTTGGTAGGCGCGCTGCCGGTAGGTCAGCACTGTGCCCACACTCAGCGACAGACGTTCGCTGATGTCCCGCGCGGTCTCTCCTGCCAGAGTACGGGCACAAACCTCACGCTCGCGCAGGGTCAGGTTCGGATGCGCGCGCGCGAGCCTGAGTTCAATTTCAAGCAAAAGTGCCCGTGGCTGGCGCGATTGCCGGGCAAGCCCGGTGATCGCGAGTTGCGCAAGAGCTCCGAGCCGGGCCATATCGGGTTCGGGCTCACCCACCTTTCGATAAAAGCTGATGATAAGCGCGTGATCTGCCCGCTGCCAGCCAAAACATATCTTTTCGGCGAATCGCGGCCGCTCAAAGCATAGCTTGCGATATTCGCCGCGCCCGATCGTCTCGGTCGGAACGCGGCAGACAAAACCATTGCCGGGTACCGTCGACAGCCGCACCGCCACCGTCGGATCACTGCGGTGAAACCGCTGCGCGTAGGCATCGGCACGTTCATCGGCATCATCAAGCGCGCTCAAAGACACAAGAATTTCTGGTGGTCTGTCGCCCTGATCGCTGGCGAAAACACGATAGGCGAACAGCTCTTCGACACCAGCGATACTCTGGGCGATCTCAAGCAGCCGATTGGCGAAGACACCCGAATCCTGCGCATCCATGAGCATGGCCGCCTGATCGGGATCGATCAATCCGAACGATTCCATCCCTTGCTCCTCCAAAACGGGGCTCCCTCCCCGGCAACCTGTCCATAGACCTAACGACACACTGGCCCAGAACGTTGCAATAGAAATGACCTGAAGCATTTCGCACCGAAAAGCAAGGGAGAGACCACCATGACCAAGCCGTTTGCATCGTCGACAGACCTGTCGATCAAGACGGATACGCTCGAAATCCTTAGCGATGGCGTCTACGCACTCACCGCCGAAGGTGACCCGAACGTGGGCGCGATCGAGGGCGAGGATTTCATCATCGCCATCGAATCGCGCGCCACGCCCTCGGCCTCGCGCGATTGGCTGAAGATCCTGCGCGAGCATACCGACAAGCCCGTGCGCTATCTGATCCTTACCCATTACCATGCGGTTCGGGTGCTTGGGGGTTCGGCCTTTGAAGCGGGTGACATCATCATGTCGACGGCATCGCGCGATCTTGTGGCCGAACGCGGCGAGCAGGACTGGAAAAGCGAATTCGGCCGGATGCCGCGCCTTGCCAAAAATGCTGAAGAGGTGCCCGGCCTGACCTGGCCAACCATCACATTTGACACCGAATATAAGATTGAGCTTGGCCAGGATCGCGGTACGCTCGACCTGCGTTTCGTGGGGCGCGGCCATACAGGCGGCGATATCGTGGTCTGGCACGACAAGACCAAAACCCTGTTCGCGGGCGATCTCGTTGAGGCGAAGGCCGCGCTTTACACGGGCGATGCCTACCACTTCGACTGGTCAGCAGGTACGCTCGACGCAATCAAGGCTTATCGCTCAGAGAACCTTATCGGCGGGCGTGGGGCCGTGGCGCGCGGCATCGCCGAAACCGATGCTGCCGTCGAGCAGACCCGCAAGTTCCTGAAGGGCATGATCGACAATGTCGGCCCGGTAAAGAAGGCGGGCGGCACCCTCAAACAGGCGTTCGAAGCCACGCGCGACGCGCTGGCCCCCGAGTTCGGTGCCTGGCCGATATTTGAGCACTGCCTGCCATTCGATGTGCAACGTCTGTGGGACGAGTTCGAAGGCATTGAGCATCCTCGCATCTGGACGGCCGAACGCGACCGTGAGGTCTGGGCAAAGCTGCAGGGCTAAGCCGGGAGAGGGAGGAGGAAATCATGGCAAACGTTTCGGGTATCCGGGTCTACCGTGAGATCGGCGCGACCCCGGCCCCTGCTGTCCCAGCCGAAGAACGGTCCGTCACCATCGTCGGCGCGGGGCCGGTGGGGCTCGCGATGGCGCTCGATCTGGGCCGCCGCGGACAGCCGGTGGTGGTGCTGACCCGGTTTGACTTCATCGCACATGCCTCAAAGGCGATTTGTTTTTCGAAGCGTTCACTCGATATCCTCGATCGTCTGGGAGTTGGCGATGTCGCGGTCGGGAAGGGCGTGACATGGAATGTCGGCAAAGTGTTCTGGGGGGCGGGCGACACGCCCGTCTACCAGTTCGACATGCTGCCCGTGAAAGACCAAAAACGGCCGGGCTTCATCAACATTCAGCAATATTACGTCGAAGAATACCTGTTCGAGGCCCTGAGAAATCTACCCAACGTCGAGATCCGCTGGGGCCATGACGTCGAAGACGTCACCCCCCTGAACGACGGGATGGAGCTTCGCGTGAGCACCACCGACGGCGGCTATATACTGCGCACCGGCTGGCTTCTGGCCTGCGACGGCTCGCGCTCGACCGTGCGCGACAAGCTGGGGCTCGATTTCGAAGGACGGGTGTTCGAGGACAACTTCCTGATCGCCGACATCCGCATGAAACATGAGATGGCACCCGAACGCTGGTTCTGGTTCGACCCGCCGTTCAACCCCGGAAAATCGGCCCTGATGCACCGCCAGCCCGATGATGTCTGGCGGCTCGATTTTCAACTCGGCTGGAACGTCGATCGCGCAGCGGCGACACGGCCAGAAATAGTCGAGCCCTATATCCGCGCCATGCTTGGCCCCAATGTCGCATTCGAACGCGAATGGTATTCTGTCTACACGTTCCAATGCCGCCGCATGGCGCGCTTCGTGCACGGGCGCACGGTATTCGTCGGCGACTCGGCCCATCTGGTTTCCCCGTTCGGCGCGCGCGGCTGCAACGGCGGTCTCGCCGATGTGGACAACCTCGGCTGGAAGCTCGACCTCGTGTTGCGCGGTGAGGCGGACGAAACCCTGATCGAAAGCTACAATGATGAGGCGACCCGGACAGCGGATGAGAATATTCTCAACTCGACCCGATCGACAGATTTCCTGACACCGAAATCGACGGCCAGCCGGGCCATGCGCGATGCGGTCCTCGAACTGGCCTCTGATCATGCCTTCGCACGGCCTTTCGTCAACTCGGGGCGGCTGTCGACGCCGGTCTCATACCCGGAGAGCCCGCTTTCGACACCCGACCGCGATCAATGGGACTCCGGCGTGCCGCCGGGCTCGCCGGTTCTTGACGCGCCCCTCGGCGAAGGATGGTTTCTCGATGCCCTGGGGGAGGAATTCACCCTCGTCACCGCGGGCTGGAGCGGCCCCGTCCCGGCAGGTCTGCGCCACATTGATGTGGGCGGGATCGCAGCCGAAAGGCTCGGTCTCGGACCGGAAGCGGCTTGCCTCGTGCGCCCGGATCAATACGTCGCCGCGCGCTGGACACGCCCAACCCCAGAGGACATCGAACTGGCGTTGTTTCGTGCCAAAGGGGGCAAAGAATGTCTGCACTGACACTTCAGCCGAACATCTCGGGACATGACGATATTTACGAGGCACTCGTGCATATGCATGACGGGCTCGACGACGAGCAAAGTCTGAAGGCCTGGTCCCGGCTGGTGCTGGTTCTCATCAACCAGATAGGCGACAAGGACCGCGTGATGGAGGCGATAGCCCTCGCCCGGCCCCATGGCGGGACATGAAGGGTTGAAAATATGGCAGTTCAGCGCTTGGTTGCAGGTCTTTCAGTTCGTTGTACGATAGCGGACAGGTTCAGACTTGGTCATGCCAAGCTCTCACACCTCGGGTTTCGTCGTTGGAATCAGGTCTGACAGGAGCTTTTGCAACATGTATAACCGCCCCTTGCGCAAGAGGGTTTCTGGATAAGTTTTGCGCGCTGTCGGGTGCTGACATGTATCCGGCCTCTGGTGCGGCCATCGTCATGCCGCCGACCCCTATGGTGTTCGCCGATCAGGTCCCAAATCAACGCCGCGTGCTCGAAGGCACTTTGTTGCGAACTAGTTTCTCTGATCATGCCTCACGACCGTTGCGCCAAACTTCTCCTTGCCCTCTTCCGCTCCGACGTCCTCGCGATCGACGGACGGCTTACGCCGCCGCGACCGGAGCTCTGTAGACGCCGCCATGGGCCATCAGGGCCCATACGATGCGCACCATTTTGTTTGCCAATGCCACACGCACCAGCATCGGCGGCTTGCGCGTCAGCATGGCGCCCAACCAGGTGCCTGGTCGGGCCGAGACGTGGACATGCCGCTTGATGATAACGCTGTTGGCTCCGATGATCAGCAAGCGACGTAATGAACGCTCGCCCATCTTCGTTGTCGCCCCGAGCCGCTGCTTGCCGCCTGTCGAATGCTGGCGGGGCGTAAGCCCGAGCCATGCTGCAAAGTCCCGGCCTTTCCGGAATATCTCTGGCGGGGGTGCTAATGTGGCAATGGCCGTGGCGATCAGCGGGCCGATGCCAGGGATGGTCATCAGCCGCCGTGCGACCTCGTTCCCCTTGGCCCGTCGGTTGATCTCGGCGTCTAGCTTGTATGTTCTCCTTGGCATTCGACATCGATCCGCGAAATGATGTCGGTGCTCAGGTGGGAGCCCGCACCCTGATTGCCGATCTTCCCGAGCTCGGCTCCATGACCGACAAACAGGCCGCAGCTTTGGTTGGTGTGGCGCCGATCAATCGCGACAGTGGAAAACAGCAGGGCTACCGCGCGATCGGCGGCGGCCGACCAGGTGTCCGCCGTGTTCTCTACATGGCCACCATGGGCGCCGCGACACGCAACAATGCGCGCCTTAAATCCATCTACAAGCGATTGCTGGCCGCTGGCAAAAAGCCCAAGGTGGCAATCGTCGCAATCATGCGAAAGATCATCGTCATTCTGAACGCGATGATCAAATCCAACCAGACTTGGCGCGCTGATCATGCGGTGACGGGGTTGACTTGAGATACAGTCGCTTCCCGATCTCCGTTTCGAGGTGCCGAAGCGCCCCGACCAGCACCTCCAGCGTAGCGATGGCATCAACGGGCAGGCCGCTGTCCCGATCCTCGATGATGGCGATCAGCCGCGCAGCATTGCTAGCCCCCTGCGGCACGATCAGACCGAATTCGCCCAAGTGCCCACGCAGGGCATTGATCGCCTGTGTGCGTTGCCGGATCAGAAGTTCCCTGATCCGGAACACCATCGCCGCCCCTTGGGTCTCTTCGCTCTTCACGGGAACGAAGCGCATTGTCGGGCGCGTCGCCGCTTCGCAGATCGCCTCGGCATCGGCAGCATCGTTCTTCTGTCGCTTGACGAAGGGCTTGACGTAGGCGGGCGGGATCAGCCGCACCTCATGGCCGAGCTTGCCGATCTCCCGGCCCCAGAAATGCGCGCCACCACACGCCTCCATGGCGACAATGCAAGGTGGCAAGCTCCCAAAAAACTCCAGCACATGGTCTCGCCTTAGCTTTTTGCGCAGAACGCCAACGCTTGTGGCATCGGCTCCGTGAACCTGGAACACATTCTTCGCCAGATCGATTCCGACTGTAGTAATCTCCAACATGACCGCTCCCCTTTGTGGATCCCTTCAGACCCACCTTCGCACATTCGATGCCGTCGGGGGGCGGTTACAGTATCAATACCTCCCGCATCCCTCTAGTGTTCGCCACCTGACAGATGATTCCCCTTTGGCTTGCGGTCTGTCATTGTGGGGCCATGAGACGCGATGACATCTGCCTTTATCTTTGCCCTTCTGATCGAGCCCGGCTGGAAGCGCTGATCTCGGACCGCAACACT
>JAATGA010000076.1 GCA_015654855.1 Rhodobacterales bacterium | reverse complement strand
TTTCCAGGCAAGGAACTTCTCCCGCAACGAGTCGGACTTGCCTCACGCCCGGATCATCGGCGCCGCGCCCCTCAGCAGACCATGCGCCTTGCCTTTGGAATTCTCAGCAATGAGGAAATCTTCGACAGCCTGGCCGATGCCCGCCGCAAGCTGGCCTTGTGGCGCTACGACTACAACAACGTCAGGCCGCATTCCTCGCTCGGCAACCAGACACCGGCGCGCTTGCCCACCTGGAAACCGTCCACTGTCAGCGCCGTGGAAAAGGTGCGAGCACCATCGGAGGAACTTTCGCCTCTTCCGCTCGTCATGCCGGTGTCTTTACGCTCTGCCCGATGCGATGCTTCAAGGCCTTCGGCAAGCGTATCATGGCAAGAGACCCTGATCGCCAGACCGCCGAAATCCACATCCACATCGCCCTTATGAACCGCTTCAACGCACCCGGCACCGCCGAAATCGTTCGCGCGCAATCACGTCAGTGGGGAAAGGGGAAGGCATGCCTCAAGCATGGATTCTGCAACAATGCCACTTGCGAGAAGGAGAGGACTGCTTTAGGCAGCGAGCATATGAATAGCTTGCTAACTATAAGCAACATGTAGATCTGATATGCTCGGAACGTCCATCCTGCCAAGGCGCTTCACGTTTTCGCTGGTCAGTGCCGCGCGCAAGATACGCAAGGTGTTCGACAACAACCTTAAAGCCCGAGGCATGACCCTTTCCAGGTCGCGGGCGCTATTCTTCCTGCCTTCGCAGACGGCGATGAATCAAAGCGAGCTGGCGATACACCTGAACATCGCCACCGCTTCGGTGGTGCGCATCGTGGACGGGCTCGAGCAGCAGGGTCTGCTGCTCCGTTGCCCGGTTGAGGGCGACCGGCGCGCCAATAAGTTGCAACTGACACCTGAAGGGGCGGCGCAGGCACATGAGGTCGAGGCGATCGCGCAGAACATGCGGATTCGGGCTCTGGAGGGGATCAGCGAAGCGGATCTGGCGATCGGTCTGAAAGTGCTCGAACGCATGATGGCAAATCTGGATTCGGAAGATTTCAGCGATGACCGGCGAAACTGAACCTGGGCGGCGGGCCGCCTCGGGCGCAGAGGATGCCCTCCGCGCGACACCGCGCGCCGTGACCGCCCGCCCGCTGCCGCCCGCGCCTCCGTCTCCTCAGATCATTCCGTTTCGCCGGACGCTGGCCTGCGGAATGGCCTCGCTGACGCTGTGGTTGACGCAGGGTATGGCGATGAACCTGATCGCGGTGAACCTGCCGCAGATTCAAGGCTCACTTGGTGGAAGCCTGGCAGAAACCAGTTGGTTGAGCGCGGCCTATATGGCGCCGAATGTCAGCATGTCGATCATCCTGGCCAAGGTGCGCACCCAGTATGGATTGCGGCGCTTTACCGAAATCAGCCTGACGCTGTTTGTCTGCGTGGCCTTCCTGCACCTGTGGGTGAGCGAGCTGCGCAGTGCGATCCCGATCCGTTTTCTGGCCGGGATCGTGGCCTCGCCGCTGTCTACACTGGGCTTTCTTTACATGCTCGACGCCTTTCCCCCCGCGCGCAAGATGACCTGGGGGCTGAGCCTGGGGGCAACCTGCACCATGCTGGCGACGCCGCTGACGCGCCTCGTCTCGGGGCCGCTGCTGGATTACGCGCAGTGGCACGGGCTCTATCGTGCAGAGGTGGGCATGGCGCTGATCGCGCTTGCGACCGTGTTTCTGGTGCCGCTGACGCCGGTGCCTCATGCCAAAGTGCTCAAATGGATGGACTTCGTCAGTTACGGAATGATCGCCACAGGTCTGGGCCTGCTGACCATCGTTGCCACGATGGGGCGATATTACTGGTGGCTGGATACGCCGTGGCTGGGGATCAGCCTCGCCATCGGGCTTGCCTTTCTGACCTTGGCCGCAGTGACTGAGTTGAACCGGGCCGATCCGCTCCTGAACATGCGCTGGTTGCTGACGCCAGAGATGCTGCATCTGACGGCCGTTCTGTTCGCGTTTCGCTTTCTGCTGTCGGATCAAAACGCCCTGCTGACATCCTTCATTCAGGCGCGCGGCTTCATGAACGGCCAGACCGCGGGGCTGCAACTGATCATCCTGACCTGCACAATCGGTGGCGGGGTTCTGAGCGCGCTGATCCTGCACCCCACGCGCGTTCCGCCGATACATACCGCGGCGCTGGTGATGATCGGCTGCGGCGCATGGCTGGACAGTCTGGGCACCAATCTGACGACGCCCGCGCAGATGTATGTCAGCCAGGCGCTGGTGGCTTTCGGTGCGGGGCTGTTTCTGCCCGCATCGCTGTTGCAGGGGCTGGGGCTGACGCTGAAACAGGGGCCCGGCTTTATCGTCAGCTTCATCGCCGTGTTTCTGGTCACGCAGATTTTCGGCGGGGTTCTGGGCGGGGCGTTCTTCGGCACCTTCATCGTCTTTCGCCAGAACTTCCACTTCCAGCATCTGCTGGAGTCGATCACCCTGGCAAACCCGCAGGTCGTGGCGAGCATCGGCCAATACGCATCGGCCTACCGACCCTTCGTGAGCGATCCGGCCGTCCTGAATGCGCAGGGGATCTCTGTATTGGGCCAGCAGGTTCTGACGGAATCCAGCGTATTGGCCTATAATGACGCATTCCGGCTTACCGCCTGGCTGGCCTTTGCGGCCATCGGTCTTCTCATCCTCCACCTCCTTGTGCTGAAGGCTTTGTCGTGGCGCGCCGTGCCCGGCACCGCCACGGCATGATCCCAGCCTTTCCGAGAATCCCCATGAACGTCACCCGCCATCATATCGTCACCGCCATTGTCGCCCTGATCGGGGTCACCGGGGTGGGTCTGGTCCTGCATGCCTGGAACCTGCCGCCATTCCGCACCACCATCGAGACGACCGAAGATGCCTATGTCCGGGGCATGGTCACCACCGTCAGCCCGCAGCTTGCCGCCTATGTGGCAAGTGTCGAGGTCACCGATTTCCAGCATGTTGACGAGGGTCAACTGCTTGTCCGTCTGGACGACGGCAGCTTCGCACAGCAGGTGAACAAGGCCCGCGCCACGCTGGACTCGGCCGAGGCGGCGCTGGCAGCCTCGGCCCAAAGCGAGGCGGCGGCGCGGGCGCAGATCCGTTCGGCCGAGGCGGCGATCACTGCCGCCCGGACGACGCTGGAAACCGCCCGCATCAACGACACCCGCACCCGGGAATTGCAGGACCGCGGCGCGGGGACACAAAGCGCTGTCGATACAAGCCGCACAACGTTGTCCCAGGCAGAGGCCGCATTGAACCAGGGCGAGGCCGCGCTGGAGGTCGCCAGACAGAATCTGAACGTGATCGTCACGGACCGTCGTTCGCTAGAAGCTGCGATTGAGAGCGCCAAAGCCGGCCTGGCTCTGGCAGAAATAGATCTCGGGAACACCCGCATCACCGCCCCGCAAGCCGGTATTGTCGGCGAGATCAGGGTGCGCAAGGGCCAGTATGTGACAGCCGGCACCCAACTCGCGTCGTTGGTGCCGGCAACCCGTTGGATTATCGCGAACTTCAAGGAAACCCAGATCCCCGGCATGAAAATCGGTCAGCCGCTCAGCTTTCGGATCGACGCGGTTCCGGGTCAGGTCTTCACCTGCACGATCGAGCGTTTTTCACCCGCGACCGGATCCGAATTCAGCGTGATCCGCACCGACAACGCCACCGGAAATTTCACCAAGGTCGCGCAGCGCGTGCCGGTGCGGATCGCCATAGATCCTGACCAGGCAGGCTTTGATCAGCTGATTCCGGGAATGTCGGCGGTGGTGCGCATCAATACGGAATCCACATCCGCATCGCATTCATGAACCGTTTCATAGTGCTTGGCTATTCGTGCGGCGGGCGGTATTTCCACGGCACGCACGTCAATGATGTGGTGCGAAGCGGTTGCCGGATACCGGATGTCTTCGTCCCGGCACGCATACGGATGACGGCCAGCTACATGCCCCGGTCTCCGGGCCTGACATATCCTGTCGAGCCTGCGCAGTTGATGGCAGCAGGCAGCGCATTCCCCAGTTCCTGGGGATAGCGTTTCCACGGCAAAGCTGCGACGACGGTGGCAGGCGGTTGAGGTGATGAGTTCGACGTTGGCCAGTGTTTCAGCCGCAGGTTCCCGTGTGTCACGAGTAGCTATTCCTGGTGTGGAATTGTCTGAAGCTTGCGCGGGCCGGAACAGGTCCGCGCATCTTTTTCGCTACACCGACGGATAACTTGCCGCATTCCAGCCCCGACTCTATCCTTCATTCCTGTCGCCGGGGACATCATCCCTTTCGGGTAACCTCGCCGCCGGTCCTGAGAAGGAGGACAACCATGGCATTTCACCCTCTCCCGGGCTTCATCGGCCGCCGCGGCTTTCTTGCAGCCGGCTTGACGTTGCTGACACCCGCAAGCGGCGTTCTGGCACAATCCACCGGCAAGTCCCTGCTGACGGTCACCGATCCGTCGGGAGGCGTAATAGCGTTCGATGAAGCAAGCCTGGGCACCCTGCCCTGGCATGAGATCATGACCCACACCCGCTGGACCGACGGTCCGCAACTGTTCCGGGGACCCTATCTGAAAGACGTCCTGATCCGAAGCGGCAGGACCAGACCAGAGATCGAGGGGCGCGATCTTCGGATGAGGGCGCTGAACGAATTCGAGGTCACTGTTCCGGCAGGGGACGCCTGGGCCTACGATCCTATCCTCGCACGGGAAATGAACGGCGAACGCATGCGCATCCGCGACAAGGGGCCTTTGTGGCTGATCTATCCCCGCGACGACGATCCGGCCCTGCAAAATCCGCTCATCGACGAACGCTGGATCTGGCAACTCGCGGAAATCATGATCCTTTGATGTGGAAGCAGGCATCCGCTCTGGCCGCGCTGACGATCGCAAGCTTTGTCATCCTGCTGATCTACGCGCTGTTGAACCTCGTCGCGATCCAGAGCGAGCTTCATCGCGAGATCGGCGAATCCAACCTCTGGGCCGCGGCTCAGGCCGAGCGCGAGGCGCAACAGCTCATGCTGGCCCTCGCAGGGGGGGGCGCCGACGAGGAGGACAACGATGCCGGGCTTCGCTTCGAGATCCTTTACAGCCGCGTGGCGCTTCTGGCAGACGGGCCGCAGCTGGCCTATTTCCGCTCGATCGGGGAGGAAGGGACGGTCCTGCAAGCCCGCCGCTTGGTGGAGGAGCTCGACCAGACCGCGGCGCGTGGTGCGGATGAGGATCGGCAGTTCTTCCTCAAGACGGCCAAGCTTGCCGCCATCCTGCGAAACCTTGCGAACACGACCAATCTGCAGGAGCGGACCGAGCGCCTCGAACGCCGAGACGACCAGAGCGCGGCGATGCGGCTTCTGCTGACCGCCGTTCTGGGGGTTTTCGTGACCGGCGCGATCATGGCGGGATTGCTGCTGCGCAATATGCGCCGTCTGGTTCTGGCTCAGGAGACGCTTGAACGCCACCAGGCTTCGCTGGAGGGAACCATCGCCACGCGGACGCGCGAGTTGCGCGAGGCGCTGGATGTCGAACGCCGCGCCAGGGACGTCTACCGCAGTTTCATCGTGACCGTCTCGCACCAGTTCCGCACGCCGGTCTCGATCATCCACATGATCGCGCAGCGCCAGATCCGCGGTTCGGATACGGGGGGGCCCGAAGCCCTGCGGCGCAAGTTCGCCCGCATCCTTGATGCAGCCGAACGGCTTGAACGGCTGCTGAGCGGGTTCCTCTCTTCCGCCAGCGCGGAAGGCAAGGATGTCACGCTGTCCCGCCGAATGCTGGATCTCAACGATGTCGTTGCGGCCGCCGTCGGACAGATCCGTGACGCCCATCCGGACAGGACGGTGCAGACCGACCTGGGCAAGGGGCTGATGCGGCTGGACGGCGATCCGGTCCTTCTGGAACAGGTCGTGTTGAACCTGCTGTCCAACGCCGTGAAATACTCGCCCCCACCCGCACCGGTCAGGGTCTCGACCCGAAGAGAAGGTCACCTCATCCAGTGCAGCGTGAGCGATCAGGGTGTCGGGATTCCCGCAGATGCGCAGCCGGCTATATTCGAAAGGTTCTATCGAGCCCCGAATGTTCACAGATTGCCCGGAGTGGGGGTAGGATTGAGTCTTGCGCATGATATCGTCCTCCGGCACGGAGGAGTCATCAGTTTCACCTCGCAAGAGGATGTAGGGTCAACGTTCACCGTCGCTTTGCCTGAAACGGGAGGCCGGAAGGATGAACAAGGACGGTCAGGTGGCGACGATCCTCTGCATCGAGGATGAAGAAGCCTTGCTGGACGAACTGGAAGAGGAACTGTCCGCTAAAGGCCACAAGGTTTTGACGGCCGGAACCAGCGATGAAGCCGAGGTGATCCTGTCCCGGGAACGGCCCGACATCGTGCTGTGCGATGTCATGCTTCCCGGACGAAACGGGTTCGATCTGTTGAACGGCCTTCGGCGCTCTGGCAAGCTGTCCGATCAGACCGCGTTTATCTTCCTGACCGCACTGTCGGACCGAGAGCCGCATCTGACGGGCCTGCGGGCCGGGGCGGACGACTACATCACGAAGCCTGTCGATCTGGACCTGCTGCATCTCAAGATCGAAAATACCCTGGCCTTTGCGCACCGGCTGCGCGAAGGCTCCATAGCTGTTACCGAGCGGCCCGATGTCCACCTCTCCCCGCGCGAGGAGCAGGTTCTGTCGCTCCTGGGCGCGGGCGAGCGAACGGTTGGCATCGCCTACAAACTCGATATTTCCGAGCATACGGTCAACCAATACATCAAGGAACTCTACCGGAAACTCGGGCTGGGCAATCGCGCCGACGCCGCACGCGCAGCCATTGCGATGGGGCTTGTAAAACCCTCGGGAAGAGATCTCGGGCGATAATTGCGCGGGGCCGCAGCGGTCCGGCGCATCACTGCCCGTTCGCCGCGGTATGCGAGTCCCGCCAAAGGTCTAGCCGATATACCTGAGGGGGCTTTCGCGAACCTGGGTGCCGATCGCTTCGGAACCCCGCAAAAAGGCCCGCTCCCTATGGTCCGGCGAGCCGACGAGGCTGCCCATCTGTCGGATCGGTTCGGCTTCGTAACGGATCGTCACCACACCCTCGTCGTCCGCAATGGGGCAGTCGACCGTCACCAACCGCACGAGGTAGCGCCCCGCCGGATACCGGCGGCGGCTGATCTGATCGGCAAACGGTTTCGAATAGACATAGGCATAGATCTCGCCCTCCGGGCTCGTCACGATATTCGTCACCGTTGCGCGCCCGTCATCCGCTTCCTCGCAGAAGTGGGGGTATGCCTTGTTGGTACGGAATTCGAATATCGCGGCAACACGCGACGAGCAATATCTCCGGCGCTGAGACATCTTCAGCGCTCCGTCGAACGGTCCGGCCTGATATTTCGGGTATTCGACCGCAACTAACCCCAGGTCGCGATCATTAATCACCATGATCGACATGCTCATAACACCTTTCAAAAGATCACCGACTACATCGTCCGCCGTGCATCGGGGCATCAGATCCCGGGTAAGCGCGAGGCACACGATACTGCGGCTCTGCTCTCACGTTCGCTTCTCCAGGTCGAATTTGATGAAACTTCGATGCGGAAGCCATTCCCCAAAATAAGGGAGTATGGCGCTGCGCCCGCTGCTCGATAGCTGTTCAAATGACGAAGGATTTTGCACTTGCGGCCTGGCTGTTCGGTCCCGGCATGTGGTGGATCGGGTCGGGGATGAATCTGTCTGGCTTTGCGGTCCAGATCTTGCAGATGTATTCGTAAGGCGTAAGGCCGCCGAGGGTCTTGAGCCCGC
>JAATGA010000375.1 GCA_015654855.1 Rhodobacterales bacterium | reverse complement strand
CGGATCACCCGCCTTCCCGGCGGCGTCGCGATGAATATCGCCATGACGCTGGCGCGGTTCGGGCTGCGGCCTGCTATACTGACTGCCCTTGGGCGCGATCGTCAGGGCGCAGCGCTGGCCGATACGGCGGCGCGGATGGGCATCGATTGCGGTCATATCTATCTGTCCGACGACCTGCCGACCGACCGTTATATGGCGGTCGAGGGCGCGAACGGGCTGATCGCCGCCATCGCCGATGCCCATTCGCTGGAAGCGGCCGGCGACAAGATCCTACGCCCGCTGGCGGATGGGCGGCTTGGCTCGGCTGATCGACCATGGGAGGGCTATGTCGCGCTCGACGGCAACCTGACAGAGGCGCTTTTGGCCAGAATCGCCCATTCGCCGCTGTTCGCGCAGGCAAAACTATGCGTCGCCCCGGCCAGCCCGGGCAAGGCCGAACGGCTGATGCCGCTGCTGACCCATCCCGGCGCGGTGCTGTATCTGAACCTCGAAGAAGCGGGGATCCTGTGCCAGCGCAATTTCACCACCGCGCGGGAGGCCGCCGAAGGCCTGCTCGCACGCGGGGCGGGACGGGTTCTGGTCACCGATGGTGGCCGCGCCGCCGCCGATGGCCTTGCCGGGGCCGAAATCCTGTGCGCCGCGCCGCCCGCCGTTCTGGTCACCCGCGTCACCGGCGCGGGCGACACCTTCATGGCGGCTCATATCGTCGCCGCCCGCGACGGCGCCCCGCGTGCCACCGCCCTCAGCCATGCGCTGGCCGCCGCCGCGCGCTACGTTTCCGGAGACATCGCCTCCTGACCGCCCCGACGTCGCGGACGGGCATCCCCGCATGCCCTTGCCGCACAATATCAAAACCGAGATATGCGCCAATCCGGGCATCACCGTGGTCGCGGCCGGGGCGAAGGGATCCTCGACATTCCGAAAACGCTGGAGGTTCTGGAAACCGACGGTACGCCGCGCATCCGCCATCGAGATCGCCACGGCCTGTCAGGCGAATGGCGCAGAGCCCCGACAATAACACCTTCTAAATCCTTTTCGGAAACACTGGAGGCCCAGGGGTAAAATTATTTTCAGGGGTCAGTCATGACGGTCGCTTCTTCTTATTCGTCCGCCTCCGTGGCGCTCCAGCTTCTTTCCTCGCGTGACGCGCAGGCGGAAACGTCGAAAGCTGTTTCGGCGCAAGGCGACAGCCCCCCGCCCTGTGCGGACACCGCTTCCCGGATGCTCCTATGCGTCGATACCATTCGGCAGATCTATGGCGACGACAGCTCGATTCTGCGCATTGCATCCGGGGATGACAAAGTAGAGATCCGCCTGGATACCGTCCCCGAAAACAAGAAGAGCTTCCGAGCCGAAGCGATCGAAAACATCGGAACATATAGCCGCAATGCGGATAAATCATTCGCTGCAGCAAGGGCTGCTGATACCATTGAGGTATTCACCGCCGACGAAGTGCCCGAGTTGAACATGCAGTCAGACATCAACTGTACGATTTACAAAAACGGCTCGATCTTCGGATCCGGACGTTAAAGCGGTTTTCTTTTAATCTGAGGCATATCCCGCCGCCTTGAAGAAGTTCCCACACTCCTCAGGATCGTAGAGGCTGCAGATGTCCCCAAGGGCTTGGATAAGGACATCGTAGGATCTTGCCCCGACACGTCGGAGATGTGCTTTCAGTTTTGAGAAGGCCATCTCGATCGGGTTAGGTCGGGCGAATAGGCCGGCAGAAAAAGCATCCCGCACCCTACGGCTTTCAGTATTTCGGCCGCCTTTGGGCTCTTGTGAGTGGACGGGTTGTCGAGGTTGACGACCGTGCCAGGCACCAGCACCGGAGCGAGCTGGGTCTGGACGTAGATGTCGAATGCGGTCCGGTCCATTGCCCCTGCGATCACCCAGGGCGCGATCAACGCCTCACAAGTGAGCCCGGCTGCGTTTGCCATCGGCCGAACGGCGCCAGACCGAACAGGCGTTCCCCGACAGCACTCCGACCGCACAGGCGGGTCATGTTCGTCTTCACAGATGTTTCGTCGATGAAAACCAGCCGTTGT
>JAATGA010000318.1 GCA_015654855.1 Rhodobacterales bacterium | reverse complement strand
TTCAAAGCCAGCAGCGCGGGATCGGCGACCGGATAGCGCAGCATCGGCTCCAGCGGCAGACTGCGCAACATTACATGCTCTACCTCAGCGCCCTTGCCGCGGATTTCGGCGGCCACATGGTCGACCAGCGCCGCAGTTTTCGAAATTTCAGATCCGCTGGCAGAGAGCGCGACCACACGAAGATCGGGCATGGGGAAACCTCTTGGGAATGCGCGATCGCCGCATGACACGACTCTGCGCTGATAGAAATTTTTTACATAGTTAAATTTGACTGTCAATAAAATGTGAGAGCGAGAAAGGATACAGGGGCGGAAATGAAAGGTGAAATCCACCTTTTATTACAATACTCAGGTCAGTGGCGCCCGTCGCCTGCATTTTTATTTTTACTAATTTTTAAGCGCTCCGGTTACTTTTTTTGGCGGCCTGCAATCTTGCACCGAATTTCGGCTTCCGCACTCCGGCGCATTGGTTTCGGGCGGCACTCTTGACTCCACCTATGCCAGGCGAACCGACTCGGGCAACCCGTTCCCGACGGGCGAGGTGTGAACGAATCACCCCGGAGGGATAGTTGCAGTGGCCATTTCTTACAATATTATCATTTCGTAACAATATGATGGTCCCGCCCTGCGGGCAAAGCGTCTGATACCACAGGTATTCAGGCGCTTGCGAACGCGGTCGGCAGGTTTGGGCCGGGCACAAGGCTGCGGCAGGCACCCGATCGCCTTGACTGCCGATGAACCTGACGCCCAGTCGAAAGGCGATGCGCGGCTGAATGGCAAGGCCCGGACCTTATCGTAAGGTCGCGCAGGAAGAATATCATCAGAGTCGGCGGCAAGCAGCCCTGTCATCCTGAAAGCCCGGCCCACCGAGAATCCGGCCCCGAAGGAGTTACATATCTTAAATATTTATTTCACATGGTGGAAAACCACCCGGCCGGGTATGGCCAGCAATGACACGCGGACGCTATCGGCATCCAATGACTTTTGATGGAGCGGCAAAGATGGCGAAGTATGTCGAACGCAGCGGACTCGAAGTCGCGCCGATACTGGCAGCATTAGTGGAAGATGAGCTGCTGCCCGGCCTTCCCATCGAAGCTGCTGCCTTCTGGAACGGCTGTTGCGCCATCCTGCGGGAACTCGCCCCTGCGAACCGCCACCTTCTGGAGGTGCGCGCCGACTTTCAGCGCAAGATCGACGACTGGCTTGCCGGCCGTCGCGGTCAGGACTGGGACAATGCGGCCTGGATCGGCGTTTTGCGGGATATCGGCTATATCGTGCCCGAAGGCCCGGTTTTCGAGGTGGAAACCGGCGCCGCAGATCCCGAGATCGCCTCTGTCGCCGGCCCCCAGTTGGTTGTGCCGGTGATGAACGCCCGCTTTGCGCTCAACGCGGCAAATGCGCGTTGGGGGTCTCTCTATGACGCGCTTTACGGAACGAATGCGATTCCCGGGGCACCGGAGGGGAAGGGCTACGATGCCAGGCGCGGTGCCGAAGTGGTCGCCAAAGCGGCGGCCTTCCTTGACGATGCTTTGCCCCTGATATCCGGCAGCCATCGGGATGTGACGCAATGGTGTGTCGCGGACGGGAAGGCCGTGGCCATTGTTGGTGGAAAGGAAACCGGACCGGCCGACCCCTCGGCATTCGTCGGGCAGGGCGGGCAGGGCGAAAAGCGCTCTCTTCTGTTTCGCCACAACGGCCTTCATATCGAACTGGTTTTCGATTCCGGCAATCCCGTTGGTGCGGCCAGCGCGTCGGGGCTTTGCGACGTGGTGCTCGAAGCCGCGCTTACCGCCATTCAGGACTGTGAGGATTCCATCGCCGCCGTCGATGCCGCGGACAAGGTCGTGGCCTATCGGATCTGGCTTGGCCTTATGAGGGGCGATATCGCCGAGACCTTTGAAAAGGCCGGTAGGAGGCTGACCCGACGGCTGAATCCCGACCGGGTATTCACTGCCCCCGACGGGTCTGACTTCGTGCTGCCCGGCCGATCCGTAATGCTTATGCGCAACGTCGGGCATCTGATGACGACCGATGCGGTGCTTCTGGGCGGCGAGGAAACGCCGGAGGGGCTTCTCGACGCGATCATCACCGTGACCGCGGGCCTGCATGACCTTCGCAAAGCGGACGGGGTTCGGAACTCCCGCGCGGGGTCCATCTACATCGTCAAGCCCAAGATCCACGGGCCGGACGAAGCGGCATTCGTCGACCGGACCTATGCCGCAGTGGAGGACCTGCTGGGCCTTGCAAAAGGCACAGTAAAGCTCGGCCTGATGGACGAGGAGCGGCGGACCTCTGCCAACCTTCGCGAGTGTATCCGCGCGCTGAAGGGGCGCATTGCCTTTATCAACACAGGCTTTCTTGATCGCACCGGCGACGAGATCCATACGATGATGCAGGCCGGACCCGTTCTGCCCAAGGGCGAGATGAAGAATGCGGACTGGCTTGCCGCCTATGAACACGGTAATGTCGACGCGGGCCTCGCCGTAAAACTGAACGGCAAGGGCCAGATCGGCAAGGGGATGTGGGCCATGCCCGATGCTATGGCCGAGATGCTGGCGGCAAAAGGTGGTCAACCCGAAGCCGGTGCCAGCACGGCATGGGTTCCCTCGCCAACGGCCGCGTCCTTACACGCGATCCACTATCACCAGGTGAAAGTCGCCGCCCGCCAGAGAGAACTCGCCGGGCGCGAGCGCGCAGACATCGTAAAACTGATGACCCCGCCGCTGCTGGGAAAACAGCGTCTTTCCGAAGAGCAAACGGCACGCGAGATCGACCGGAACTGCCAGTCCATTCTCGGCTACGTGGTCCGCTGGGTCGATTTGGGCATCGGCTGCTCGAAGGTTCCCGACATCGACAATGTGCCGCTGATGGAGGACCGGGCCACTTTGCGGATTTCGGCCCAGTTCCTGTGCAACTGGATGCTCCACGGGCTGATCACGGCAGAGCAAGTTGAGGACAGTCTGCGGCGGATGGCGGTCGCCGTCGACGCGCAAAACGCCGGCGACCCGGCCTATCGCCCGATGGCGCCCGGTTTCGGGGGCGCGGCGTTCCGGGCCGCGCGGGATCTGATTTTCGAGGGGCGGGAACAGCCCTCGGGCTATACGGAACCACTGTTACATGCCTGGCGCCGTGTGGCGAAAGAGATCTGAAAGGAATCCGGAATGAAGACGTTTACAAGGCTGGATATTGACGACGCCCGCAAGCTGATCGCGGGCGCGGCGGTGCAGGCGGAGCGTATCGGCGTTCCGATGTGCATCGCGATCACCGACGAAAGCGGGCAGCTCATCGCGTTCGAGCGTATGGAGGGCGGCAAGGTCACATCGACGACGATTGCGATCGACAAGGCCTTCACTGCGGCTGCCGCAAAAAAGGCCACCCACGACTATGGCACATCGAGCCAGCCCGGTGCGCCGGCCTATGGCATAAACTCTGCCATTGGGGGAAGGCTGATGGTCGTCGGCGGCGGCCTGCCGGTGATCTGGCAAGGGCAGGTTGTCGGCGGGATCGGCGTTTCATCGGGCACCCCGCGCAAGACCAGGATGTGGCCCAGGCGGGATTTGATGCCTGGCTCGCGGCCCACGGTCAGTGAAACGCACCGAAGGCATCGCCTGATCTTATCGGCGAGATATCTGTTGATCGGGCGTGTCGATCAGGAGC